>JAOZUP010000085.1 GCA_029938595.1 Thermoanaerobaculales bacterium
CTGCACAAATATATAAATGGTATTGGGGCTAAACTTGATCTCATGAATCAAGAGGTGACCGAAGACCATCCGCCCCGTGGAATGTGGCAGCGCGCGCTGTGGTTCGCCGATCGGACGCCCGAGGCGCGAAACCGTTATGTCGATTTTCTGCGGGCTCTGTCGATCCTGGCCGTGGTGCTCGGCCACTGGCTGATCGCGGCGCCGCACTTCGAAAACGGATCGCCGGCCTACAGCCACCTACTCGACCTCGCGCCGTGGTCGCAGTGGCTGACGTGGCTCTTCCAGGTGATGCCGGTTTTCTTCTTCGTCGGCGGTTTTTCGAACGGCATCTCCTGGGAGTCCGCTCAACGGAAGGAACTCGGGTACAGAGAGTGGTTCGATGCCCGGACGCGACGCCTCATCGGTCCCGTGCTGCCGTTGCTCCTGGCCTGGGCGGTGATGGTCGCGGTGGCCCACTCCAACGGCGTGAGCGACGCCATGATCCGGATCGGCTCTCAGACGGCGCTGGTGCCGGTGTGGTTCCTCGCCGTCTACATCATGGTAGTGGCGCTGGTGCCCCTGACCCATGCGGCGTGGACTCGGTGGGGGTTTGTTTCCGTCCTGGTCCCGGTGATCGCTGCAGCTCTCGTCGATGTTGTCTTTTTCTCCGAAGGTCTCCAGGCCCTCGGCTGGCTCAATTACCCATTCGTCTGGCTGGCGGTGCACCAGCTCGGCTATGCCTGGCATGATCGCAGGCTCGCCGGTGTGCGGACCGGTCTTCTCTGGTTCGTCGCCGGGATCGGAGCACTCGTCGCTCTGACCCACATCGGCCCATATCCGCTCAGCCTTGTGGGTGTGCCGAGTGACGAGGTCAGCAACACCCTGCCGCCCAAGCTCCCGCTGCTCGCGCTGGCCGCCGCCCAGATCGGGCTCGTGCTGATCTTCGAGGCGCCGGCCAGGCGCTGGTTGGCTCACCGGGTTCCGTGGGCTGTAACGATCCTGATCAACGGCATGATCATGACCATCTTCCTGTGGCATTCGACGGTGATGATGCTCCTCGTCGGGCTCGCCTTCTGGCAGATGCCCGCGGTTCTCGGCCAGCAGCCCGACACCGCACCGTGGTGGTGGACCCGCCCGCTCTGGGTCCTCGCCTACGCGGCGGTGACCCTGCCGTTCCTGCTCGTTTTCGCCCGCTTCGAACGCCCCGGGTCCGGTGATTCGGCCCGGCCCGCAGCCCTTTGGCTGCAGCTTCTTGGCTGCGCCGTAGCGTGCTATGGGCTGGCCATGCTGGCCCTCGACGGCATCGGCGGAAGCGGCTGGCTCGGCCTGCGTTGGATCCCGCTCGCTCTGCCTCTGTTCGGCGCCGGTCTGGCCGGTTTCGGGCCAATCGCATGGGCGGGCAGGCGTCTCATGGGGGTTCGCTGAGAAGATGGCGGCTGCAGGTTGATTCGCAGCCGAAGTCTGTCGCCCCCTATCAGGGGCTTATTGGTCTTATAACGCCCACCACCCTGGGGCTCACGCCCCAGGCTATAGATCTATCGCGCCTTCGGCGCTTGGTTACGCACGAACCCTGCGGTTCGCCCTCTTCTGACACTCCCGAGTTTCTTGGTGACGGGTTTGAGCCAGCCGCGACTTGTCACGGCGTAGTGCGAAGGACGAAGCCGCGAAGCGGCGAAAGATTCATAGCCTGGGGCGTCAACCCGCCGACGGCAGCGCAGTGAGCTCAGGCCTCATCCGAAGGAGGAGGCCATGAGCCACGCGCTGGCGACGGTGCGTCACGACGGCCGAAGGCCGTCAGTAACCCCAGGAATTTGGCCCGAAATAATCTGACTAGCTGCGAAGCGGCGACAGACCATCATGGGGTCAGCGGATCATTCTCCCGTCCACCCGGGACCGCGCACCACCCGCCCCGGAGTGGCTCCGGTGTGCTCCCCGTTCTCGATCACCTGGACGCCGTTGACGACGACGTGCATCACGCCGGTGGCGTATTGGTGGGGTTGGACGAAGGTGGCGTTGTCCTGGATCGTGTCCGGATCGAAGACGACGACATCGGCGAAGTACCCCTCCTTCAGCATGCCGCGGCGGTCGATCTTCAGGTTGCCGGCGGGCAGCGAGGTCAGCTTGCGGATCGCCTCCTCGAGCGTGATGAGCCGCTCCTCGCGCACGTACTTGCCGAGCAGACGGGCGAAGCTCCCGTAAGCCCGCGGGTGTGGGTTGCTCTTCAGGAACACGCCCTCCGGGGCCAGCGAGGCGGCGTCCGAGCAGAAGCTCACCCAGGGGAGAGCGATCGCTCGCTGCACGACCTCCTCCGATTGGCTGAAGTAGACCGTTCCGATGCGGGACCGGTCCTCGACGATGAGATCCATGGCCGTGATTTCAGGCGGCGTGCCGCGCATTTCCGCCACCTCGGCCAGGGTCTTGCCGGTCAGCGGCTTGAGCTCCTCGCTTTTGAAGCTGACCAGGAGGATGTTGTCGGGGGAGCCGGCGCCGAGGTATCCGTTCTCCCATGCGTCCGATTCCTCCTGCATCTCGCGAGCGATCCGTTTGCGAAACGCCGGGTCGGCGAGCCGCTCCAGAGAGGCTTCGAAACCGCCTTCCTGCACCCACGGTGGCATGCTGGCATTGAGACCGGTGGAGCTTGCGGGGTAAGTGTAGATGTCGGCGGTGATGTGGAGGCCCTCGGCCCTGGCCCGCTCGACCAAGGCGACCGCCTCGGGGAACAGCGGCCAGTTCGCCCGGCCCGAGGCCTTGAGGTGGTAGATCTCGGCCCTGATGTCGGCCGTGCGGGCGATCTCGATCAGCTCGCCGATTGCCTCGACCAGGTGAGAGCCCTCGCCGCGGACGTGGGAGATGTAGATCCCGTCGTACTCGGCCACCACGTCGGCGAGTGCGATCAGCTCGTCGGTTTCGGCAAAGCTCCCTGGGGGGTAAATGAGAGCCGAGGCCACACCCAACGCCCCCTCCTCCATGGCCGTGCGGACGATCCCGCGCATCTCCTCGAGCTCCTCCGGGGTCGGCTCGCGATTCTCGTATCCGATGACGTATTTGCGGGGAGTGGCCGAGCCGATTAATGAGGCCACGTTGGGAGAGACCCCGCGCCCTTCGAGGTATTGGAGGTACTCGTCGAGAGAGGTCCATTCGATGTCGTACTTGATGTCGCCCTGACGTCTGACCATCTCTTCCTTCATCGCCTGGTTGAGGGGGCCCATGGAGCTGCCCTCCCCGAGGATCTCGAGGGTGACCCCCTGCCGGATGTCGCTTTGAGACCGGCCGTCCTCGATCAACGACGTATTGGCCCAGCACATCATGTTGATGAATCCGGGCGCTACCGCGAGGCCGGCGGCGTCGATCTCGGTTTTTCCCCTGGCTCTCCCCAGCGAGCCGACGGCGGCGATCGCATCGCCGTTGATCGCCACATCCCCGGCGAAGCCCGCCGAACCGCTCCCGTCGTAGATGGTGCCGTTGCGGATCACGAGGTCGTACTGCGGCGCTGGAGCGCACGCAGTGACAACGACGCAGAGAAACGAAAGAACAAAGACCAGTCCGTCACCGCTGTGAACGAACCGCTTCGTGTCAACCATGCCGCACCCCCCGACGATGTGTCTCGACTTTGCGATAGCTGATCATTTGCGAGATAATCGCAATATGGTACCTTCAAGTCAGGATAACCCAGCAAACGGTAGGAATGTTGACGGGTTTTGTATGAGAAGGGGGAACGCAGCCGTGATCGGAAAAACTCTAGCCCACTACAAGGTGGTGGGCAGCTTGGGCAAAGGTGGGATGGGCGAGGTCTACGTCGCCGAGGACACAAAGCTCGGGCGCAGGGTCGCGCTCAAGGTGCTGCCCGAGGAGATGGCGGCCGATCCCGAGCGGCGGGCCCGCTTCGAGCGCGAGGCCCGGGCCGTCGCCGCCCTCAGCCACCCCAACATCGTCACCGTGCACTCGGTCGAGGAGGCCGACGGCGTCCACTTCATCACGATGGAGCTCGTCGAAGGAAAGACGCTGGCGAAGATGTTGCCCAAGGACGGCTTTGCCCTGAGCGAGCTGCTGGAGATCGCGATCCCGCTCGCCGACGCGGTCTCGAGCGCCCACCGCACGGGCATCACCCACCGCGATCTCAAACCGGACAACATCATGATCGACAATGAGGGCCGACTGCGGGTGCTCGACTTCGGTCTGGCCAAGCTGCACGACCCGGTAGGTTTTGGGGAGGGGGTCACGGAGGCCCCGACGGCCGCTATCGAGACGGAAGAGGGAAAGATCCTCGGCACCGTGGCCTACATGTCGCCCGAACAGGCGGAGGGCAAGTCGGTCGATCCGCGATCGGACGTCTTCTCGCTGGGCACGATCCTGTACGAGATGGCCGCAGGGGAGCGGCCCTTCCGCGGTGACACGAGCATGTCCACCATCGGTGCGATCCTCAAGGACCAGCCGGCATCGGTCACGGAGCTCAACCCGTCGCTGCCGCGTCATCTGGGCCGCGTCGTACGGCGCTGTTTGGCCAAGGATCCTGACCGCCGCTACCAGACTGCGCTCGACCTGCGCCTTGAGCTCGAGGAGCTCAAGGCCGAGATCGATTCGGGGGAACTGGCGGCCGGACCCGGCGTTGCGGCCGCCCGGCCGAGGCGTTCCTTGCGAACCCTCGGAGTCTTTGGCGCAGTTACTGCTCTGGCGGTCGTTGCCATCGTCATGATCACTTCGCGCAAGGACGCGGAGAACCCCCCGGCCGTTTACACATCGCGCCCCATCACCGGCACGATCGGCCAGGAGATGGATATCAACTGGTCGCCCGAGTCCGTGTTCATGGCGTTCGCTCAGATCCGGGAGGGGAGCGTCGACGTCATGGTCCAGCCGGTTGCCGGTGGCGAGGCCGTGCTGCGGGCGGGAGGTCCGGGTTCCGAGACGAGTCCGCACTGGTCGCCGGACGGGAAGTACCTCGCCTACGTCTCGAGCTCCGAGCCGGGAACCCCCGTGTTCCTCGTTCCGTCCCACGGCGGTGCACCGAGAAAGCTGATCTCGACGAACATCCGCACCCTGGACCTGGCCACGATTGGGTCGGCGATGGGCGATCACCCGTGGTCGGCGGACAGCAAGGATCTTCTGGTTTCGCGTGTCGACGCATCCGGGAAAACCGCGATCTACCGGGTCGACCGCGACAACGGCGACGCCGAGCAGCTGACCTTTCCTCTCGCCGGGAGCGTGGACCTCAACTCGTCGTACTCGTTCGACGGCGAGCGAATCGTATTCCAGCGCCGGAACAGCGGCAAGGGCGTCCTGATGATGATGCCCTCGGCCGGTGGGGATCCGCAGGTTCTGCTGGCGGACGAGTTCGACAATATTTCACCGACGTGGAGGCCCGACAACCGCCACGTCCTGTTCCTCTCGGACCGCCGGGGAAGCAGCGGGTCCGATGTCTTCGAGATCGATGTGACCGGTGGTCTTCCGAGGCAGCTGACCTTCGAGACCAACCGGGTATTTTCCGTCTCTGTGTCCGCGGACAATCGAGTCGCCTACAGTCCCTTCTGGCACGACACCTTTCTGTTCACGGTGGATGTGGGCTCCGGCGAGCGGCGCCAACTCAACTCTCATTCCAAAGACAACTTCGGGGCACGCTTCTCTCCGGACGGCCGGTCGGTCGCCTACCACTCGACACGCACCGGAAACAGCGAGATCTGGCTGAACCATTTGGATGGCCGGCCGGAAACGCAGATCACCGATAACGGCAGCTGGGATCTGTACCCGGACTGGTCTCCAGACGGCGAACGGATGATCTTCGTCTCCGACCGCGAGGAGGGTCTCTTCAAGATCTTCATCGCCAACTCCGACGGCGGCGGTGAGCGGCTGCTGGTGGACAAGCCGATCACCCTGGACAGTTACTACTCCCCGGTCATCGGAAGCCTCGTCAGCCGCTGGTCGCCCGACGGCGATCGGATCGCGTTTCTCGCCGAGGGCGACAAGGGGTTGGCGCTGTGGACCGTCGGGGCGGACGGTGAGGGAGCCAGGGAAGTGCTCGACAACGCCACGGGGTTCGACTGGTACCGTGACAGCCGGCACGGCATCTACTCGCGCCACCATGGAAGCGAGAGCGAGATAGTCGCCGTCGACCTGGAAACCGGAGAGGAGCAGTCGCTCTTTGTCGGGCCGTTCATGGAGATGGACGTCGCTTCCGACGGCAGCGCGGTGGCGTTCTGTTACGGGCCTGGTCACATGGCGATGGGGCTCGCCGTGCTGAAGCTCGAGCCGCCGTCCGAGCCCGGCGGTTTGCCCCGCGCGGTCGGCGAACCGGAGTATGTGGTCGCCACCACGGGAACCTGGCACGTGCACAACGGGGGCTGGTCCGCGGACTCGAAGCAGCTCGTCTACACCCGCGATATGGACTACGGCGACATTTTCGAGCTGGTGGAGAGGCGGTAGGTCGGGTGACGATCGAAGCCGGCCAGCAGCTCCTGTACTACCGCCTGATCGAGAAGATCGGCGAGGGCGGGATGGGTGTCGTCTGGAAGGCCGAGGATACCCGCCTGCATCGCCAGGTCGCGCTGAAGTTCGTTCCGGAAGAGAGGGCGCAGGATGCGCAAGCCGTGGAGCGCCACCTGCGCGAGGCCCGCGCTGACCGACCATCTGCTGGAGGGGTTGGCGAAGGCGGGGCTTGAGGGGGTACCGGATTCCCCGGAAGCCGGCAGGACGACCGGCGGGTAAGCGTCGATTAGGCTGGAAACGCTGCCCGATTCACCCCATCCGGTACTTTCGAAACAAAAAGTAGTAACGTAAACACGATGGCAGGAAACAACGCGGAATCCTGCGGCGTCTTGCGCACCGGCAGCAAAAATGAAGGTGGGCCAAGGCCCACCCTACTTCGGACCCACAATTTGCGCGGGCTCGTAGGGTGGGCTTCAGCCCACCTTCAGAGTCGTTCTCGTATCTTCGGCGATTCGGAAGGCGATGTCATTGGAAGCGGAGGCGTCGCGCAGCGACAGCGCAGTCTAAGGATCTCCCGAAGTACGGAGCGAAGATGAGGGACGGAACGTCTCGCCAGGCTGGAGGAGATCCTTCGGCTCGCTCTCTTCGTTCGCTCGCTCAGGATGACAGCCATGGGGGTTCTGCAGGAGGCTTCCGGTTCACCTCGGTTGACGTTTTCCGGGGGATCACGATCGTGGCCATGATCCTGGTCAACAACCCCGGCAGCTGGAAGACGACCTACTGGCCCCTCGAGCACGCGGAGTGGCACGGCTGGACGCCGACCGATCTCGTCTTCCCGTTCTTCCTCTTCATCGTCGGTGTCGCCATCGTGTTGGCGCTGAAACGTCGGGTCGATGCCGGCGCACCGAGGGGGCCGCTTGTCGGCAAGGTCGTCAAGCGGTCAGCGATTCTGTTCGCGCTCGGGCTCTTTCTGACCGGCTATCCCTTCGGTCTCTTTGGCCCGCGTGAGTTCGCCGAGCTCATCGATACCTGGCGCATCCCCGGAGTTCTGCAGCGGATCGCGATCTGCTATCTGGTGGTGTCGCTCCTCGTACTCTTCTGTCGCGTGCGCACCCTGAAGGTGTTGACAGTCGTTTTCCTCGTCGGCTATTGGGCTCTGATGACCCTCGTGCCGGTGCCAGGAATAGGCACGCCGAACATCGACGACCCGGGTGGTCACCTCTCAGCGTGGCTCGATCGTGCCGTGTTTGGCGACCATCTCTGGCAGCAGGCTGAGGTTTACGATCCCGAAGGCATCCTGAGCACGATACCGGCGCTCGCGACGACCCTCTTCGGCGTTCTCGCGGGACTGCTCCTTGTCGCTTCGTTCGACCCGGTCGAGAGGGTCGCGCGGCTCTTCGTCCGCGGCACTCTCCTTGTTTGTTGCGGCTTTGCCTGGGGGTGGTTCTTTCCGATCAACAAGGCGATCTGGACGAGCTCCTACGCGGTGTTCACTGGTGGTCTCGCAATGTGTGGACTTGCCCTCTGCTACTGGTTCTTTGATGTGCGCTACAACCCGACGGTCGCCAGGTTCTTCACGATCTACGGTGTGAACGCCATCGCGCTGTTCGTGGGCAGCGGAGTGCTCGCGCGGACGCTGGCCTACGTCAAGATCGACGGTGAGCCGTTGAAGGAGCTGATCCACGGCCATCTGTTTGCGTCGTGGCTGCCGCCGTATGTGGCCTCGCTGGCGTATGCGATCGCCTGGGTCGGCGGCTGGTTCTTGGTCCTATCTTGGATGTACCGGCGGCGGCTGTTCATCAAGATTTGATCGGAACGGGCCGCGTGCGACAGATGTCGCCGGTGCACTCAATCCTGACGGCGGAACCACCCAGCATGCGGATCACTATCAGCCCGGCCGCCGTCCCGACGAGGAGTGCCCCATAGGCGGGGAGCGCGTGGGGCGACCCGCCGGGGATTGCGTGGAGGATGAGAACGTCGTTGCCGCCGGGGGTCAGGGTCACGCCGATGCCCATCAGGATTCCTCCGAGAAGGTTGAGTAGCCAATCGAGTCGGAATCGCAGGTCGAGAGCGAAGCTCTTGTTCGTCAGGCTCGACAGAAGCACACCGGCGAGCAGGGCGGCAAAGAGAAGCCAGTAGAGAAGCTCCGGTCCGGGCCGGCCCATGACGACATGGTTCACCGCGGTCCTTGCGGTCCGGGTGTAGGCCCACGAACCGAAAAAGGTGAACAGGATTCCATTGGCGACACCCAGCAGCAGAGCTGCCGTGGAGAGGCGGTAGCCGGGGGACAACACTTGCTCTCGCCAGGTGGAGGCGGGGTCGCGTTTCCGCCACAGCCGCCAGAGCTCCCAAAGAACCCACAGAAAGAGAATCGCCGTCACGACGATTACCAGAACCGGGGACATCGACAGGCCGAGATCGACGCCTTCCGGTGCCGGCAGCCACTCCCTCACCTGGGCGTAGCCGCCGCCGGCCAATCCGGCCACCAATCCGAGCAGGGTGAAAAGCATGCGCAGCTCGCCGCTGCCGAGTCGACCGAGCGTCCCCAACGCGCAGCCGCCGTTGATTGCGGCGCCGACACCGAACACGAACCCGCCTACGAGAGCGCGGAGTGAAAAACCCCATAGATGGACGGGCCTTGCCGAGACCGGGTGGAAAAAGAACTCGATCACGAAGGTCACGGCGATGACCCAGAGCATGGTCTTGAAGAAGCTGCCGAGCATGTGTGCCCGTTTGCTCGTGAGGAGCTCGGCGACGGCCTTCACATTGCACAGGCTGGCCCTGTGCACGGCGAATCCGATCACCGCAGCCAGGAGGATTGCGAGAAATCCAACAATGAGGTCCACGGGTTCATATGTGTTCCAGATACGACATTGGTAACCAAACCCGCACTACAATGTCGCGCATGGATGAGCTGCTGATTCGGGGAGTGGGCGTACTCTGGTGCGTCTCCGACGAGTGTCGGGTGCTCCGTGACCAGGACATCCTCGTCACCGGCAACCGCATCGCGGCCGTCGAACCTGCGGGTGGCGTCACCGTCGGAGAGAATGTCGAAGTGATCCCCGGTGCGGGCATGCTCGCCATGCCGGGCCTGATCAACACCCACGCCCATGTGCCGATGAGCCTCTTTCGCGGTCTGGCCGAGGACGTGGACATCGCTACCTGGTTCAACGAGTACATCTGGCCGTTGGAGTCGAATCTTAAGGCCGACGACGTCTACTGGGGCATGCAGCTCGGTCTGGCGGAGATGATCGAGGCCGGGGTGACCTCGGTCGCCGACCACTACTTCCACATGGATCGGGCCGCCGAGGCGGTGGAGAGGGCCGGCACCCGGGCGTCTCTTGGATGGACGGTATTCGGCGACCAGGGTGCGGCCGGGGTGAAGCGCACGGCCTCGTTTGCCGAGGAGTACGATGGCGCGGCCGGCGGCAGGATTACGACCTGGCTAGCGCCGCACGCCCCCTACACCTGCGACGATGATTTCCTGGCCGCGGTGGCGGGGGAGGCCGAGCGCCTCGACACGGGAATCCACATCCACGCCGCCGAGACCGCGGAGCAGGTTTTGGCCAGCCTCGAGGCGCACGGGAAGACTCCGATCCAGGTATTGGCCGACACCGGCGTCCTTGATCGGCCGACCATCCTCGCCCACTGCTGCGGGGTGACGGTCGAGGACATCGAGTTGATGGCCCAACGGCCCTGCGGTGTCGCGCACGCGCCCAAGACCTACCTCAAGTTGGCGGCTGGCTCAGCCCCGGTGATCGCGCTGCGCCAAGCGGGGGTGCCGGTGGGGTTGGCCACCGACGGGCCGGTGTCGAACAACACCCTTGACGTACTGGAGTCGCTGCGGCTCATGGCGATGGTCGCCAAGCACGAGAGCGGCGACCCCCGGACCCTGACGGTGGGCCAGGCGCTGACGATCGCCACCCGGGAGAGCGCCCGGGTGTTCGGTTTGCCTGACGATCTCGGCCATCTTGCCGTTGGGTTCCTGGCGGATCTTATCCTGGTCGATCTGAGCGGGCCCCATAACCAGCCGATCCACGACCCGGCCGCCAACCTCGTCTACTCGGCGAGGGCCTCGGATGTGCAGACGGTGATCTGCAACGGCAAGGTGCTGATGCGTAACCGCGAGCTCCTCACTCTCGACAAGACCGAGATCATTGCCAGGGTGGGGGAGGGCATGGAACGGCTGTCGGAAAGGGTGCCCGAGTCGAGGATCCAGCACTATCGTTCCTAACCAACGCTCCCCTTGTGGCGCGGGCGTCCCGCCCGCACAGCCACGGAGGAAGGAAGGAAGCTGGAAAACGGCAGGCGAGACGCCTGCCCCACAAGACCCACGAAGAAGTCTCATGCTCCCCTTGTGGCGCGGGCGTCCCGCCTGCGCACGCCGGTATTAGTCGAACTAAATTGAGTCTACGGCCTGCATTCGGGCGGCTCATTCCCCTTCGGCGGCCAGGCGATCCGCCAGTTTTCGCCACGGCTCCATGCCATTGCACGGCGGCTGGTCCATCACGGTGCGGCCGCTGTGCTCCGGAACTTCGTAACGCTCGAAGTAGCGATCGAGGGCGGCGCTCAGCTTGGCGCCGACCTCGCGGTAATCGGGGTCGTCCACCAGGTTGATGGTTTCGCGTGGGTCGGCATCGAGGTCGTAGAGTTCGTCACCGAAGCGCGGGTCGAGTGGTGGATAACGGCGGACGAGCTTGTACCGTCCGTCGTTGATCTGCCGGGCGTTGCCGTGCTCGGTGAAACGGTATTGGCGCCACTGGGTTTCGGGGTCGCGAAGCTTTGGAAGCAGGCTCCGGCCGGGGCTGTCGATCCGTCGCCGTAGATCCTCGGGAAGCTCGATCCCTGCTGCGTCAAGGACGGTCTGGAAGAGGTCGAGGTGGTCGAAAGGCAGTTGGAGGGTGACTCCGGCCTCCGGAAAGCCCCCAGGCCAGCTCAGGATCATCGGCACGCGGATCGACTCCTCGTAGAGGTTTTGCGGAAGAGTGGCGTTGGATTTTCCGAGGAGACCGTGGTGGCCGACCATCAAACCGTGATCCGAGGTGTAGATCACCAGCGTATCGTCGAGTTCGCCCCGGGCATCGAGGAGGTCGAGGATTTTCGCCAGCTCCGTGTCCTGGTGACTGACCGCCGCGTAATACTGGGCGAGAATTTCGCTGAAATCTTCGGGCGCCACCGAGGCAGCGTTGGCCGCCGGGAAAGCTGATGTCTCGCCGGCGGGAACATCCTTGAGGACCTCGTTGCGGTAGCCCTCGACCCACCCTTCCGGGTGTCCGGTGAACGGCGCGTGGGTATCGGTTGGCGCGAAGAGCAGGAAGTATGGTTGCTCGGGGTCACCGGTTGTGATGAACTCCAGTGCCGTGCGCCCCAGGTGTTCGAGCTGAAAGCCGTCCACGCTGATCGGCGATCCCTGGTCGGATAGATGGACGATGCCCTGGTGGAGATAC
>JAOZUP010000450.1 GCA_029938595.1 Thermoanaerobaculales bacterium
AGCAGAGAGGGCGGGGATAAACCCCGCCCCTACGGAAACACTCGTGCGCGATTCGGAGGCGGGGATAAACCCCGCCCCGAAAAAACGCGTAGGGGAGGGGTTTATCCCCTCCCAGCCGAATGGTCGTTTCATCGACGACTCTGAAGGTGGGCCAAGGCCCACCCTACGTCGGACACAATATTGGCGCGGGCTTGTAACCCACCTTCAGAGTCGTTCTCGCAAGGTCAAACGCAGGGTTTTGCAAGGGGCTCGTCTGAGAGCCGTCGGCATCGGTCTCTTGCTGGCGTTCGTTGCCCCGTTTGTGATGGCCGACGATGTTCGTCCGGTGCAGGTCATGGTGAAGGAGCTTCCATCGGGCGCGTTTGATGTTCAGTGGAGCGTCCCGAAGGTGATTCGGCCCCAGACCATGCCGTCGCCACGGCTCCCCGAGCAGTGCCGGCCGGATGGAGAGCGCACCTTCATCGATCAGCCGTCCGCCTGGCTCAACCGCCAGGTCTACCGGTGCCCGGACGGGTTGGCCGGCCAGGAGCTGGGGATCAGTTTCCCGTATTACAACATCGGGTTGTCCACGCTTCTGAGGGTGGAGCTCCTGTCGGGAGAGAGCTACGCTCATATTCTGAACCCCGGCGAGGATTCCTGGCGCATACCGGAGGCTAGCGCGGGCGTCGTCGCCGATTTCTTGCAGGAGGCGCAAAAGGCCACTGTCGAGGGTGTCAGACACTTTTTCGCCGGCTGGGTGCATCTCGCGTTCCTCGCGGTGCTTTGTCTGCTGGGTAGCGCGCGGGTCGGTGTTCGACTCGCGACGGCGTTCTTTTTTGCCCAGGTCATTGGTGTCATCGTGGGTTGGCTTTCGGGTATCCAGCTCGAGGCGCCGCTGGCTGAGATCGGCGTTGCCATCGCCACCGTGCTCCTGGCGCGACAGGCTCTGCGGGCGCCGGAGAACCGAATACAGCTCACCGTCCTCGCAGCCTGTGCCGGCGTCGCCCATGGGCTTGGAATCGCAAATATTGTTTCCCTGACGGGGCAGGATGCCGACGCGAGCGTGCTCTACTTCCTGCTCTTCGTCCTCGGGATGGATGCGGTGCTCTTGATCTCGGTGACGGTCGTGGCGAGCGTCGGCCGTCTCGTCCCCGGACGGCTTGCTCGGGCCCCGTTTCACAGGGTGGCGGTCTATGGGGTTGCCGGTATGGCATTCGCCCTCGCCATCGGCGTCGTGATCAGCGGCCCGATCGTCGAGGCGAAGGATGGCGATCGCCAACTGCGGCTACCGAGCATGTTGACACCTTCTGGGACCGCGGCGATCCCGGGCTCGCGACGCATCGCCTCGAACAACCCCGACGCAGCGATCCAGAGCTTCCTGGCGGTCGAGGCGTTCGAGATCCGGCACGAGATTCTCGTTCGCCTGACGGATGTTGCCGAGCTCGTCGATCTGAGCCCAGGCCCCGAGCTCGGGATCGAGGATCAGAGTGAGGTCAAAGAGCGGATCCGCGAGCTCGTCGAAGTACGCATGTCCCTGAAAATCGATGGGGAGGTTCTGCAGCCCGTCTCTCAACGGGTCGACTTCATGACGCTGGACGAGAAAGGTGTTTTGCCCCGTCCCCTGCCGGTTCCCGAGCTGGTCGAGACCGCATTGGTCGGGATCACCGATGTCTACATGATGACGACCACGGCACAGAACCTCTCACTCACCTGGGAGTTCATCGATGGGGTCATGGAGATTCCGGCGACCGTGACCGACCCCGAATCCACGCGTTCGATGATGCTGACGCCAAGACAACCCGTTCTTGATTGGCAGAACGAGCTCGCCGAGGATCCCGTTCCCAAGGTGTCCGCGATCGCAGTCGAGCCGACCGAGATCACGGTGCCCCTGTGGTCGCTCGTGCCGTTTGCCGCAGCATTATTCTTTGCAGTCCGCGCAGCTCGTCGCCGAAAGCCCGCAGTTTCATTTGCGGTCGCGCGGGTGATGTTGGTTATCGCCATCCTCCTCGGTCCCTTCGGCAACCTGGCGATAGCAATGCCCTGGTCGGCCGGGTCGGCGCCGAGCGCGAGCCAGGCGAAGCGCATCCTCGCCGGGGTCCTCCCCAACATCTATCGCGCGTTGGAGTTTCGTGAGGAATCCGTCGTCTTCGACCGTCTCGCCCTGAGCGTGACCGGCGACACGCTGACCGAGGTCTATCTCGATCAACGAAAAGTGCTCGTGATGGAGGAGAGGGGAGGCGCGCGCGCCCGGGTCGAGGCCGTGGAGGTCATCGAGGTTAAATCGGTCGAGCCCGAGAGCGCCGGTGGCTTCTCCGCCGAGGCCATCTGGACAGTGGGCGGGACCGTGACCCACTTCGGCCACCGCCACTTCCGTCAGAATCGTTACGACGCTCGGGTAGCACTCGTGCCGGATGAGGGCATCTGGAAGATCCGACTCATCGAGGTTCTCAACGAGGAGCGGCTGCGGTGAGAAGATCACGTGAGTAACAGAAGGAGTCAACTCTGATGCGCATTCTGGTGCTTTTGCTGTGTGTGGCCCTGTCGTCTCTGTCCGCTGTGGCCGGAGAATCTGATTGGGGGTTCGTCGCATTGGTCACCTACGGTCCGCGAACCATAGAGGGGACTATTTTCGTCAACCAGCCAGGCCCCACGATGGGCGGGGCCACGGCCGACTCGCTTGGCCTCGGAAAATCGAACTCGTTCATGTATTCGGTGGGTTTTGACTACAAGCGCTGGAATGTCATGCTGACTTCGATGCCGACTTCGTTCGACGGGCAAGGCTTCGCGACAATAGGGATCGATCTCGGCGACGGGCAGGTCATCTCCATCGACACCCCGATCACCAGCACCATCGATGTCGATCTGACCTTGGCCAACGTGATGTACCGTCTCCTCGACGGGAAATACGGGGAGTTTTCGGCAGGTGTCGGTTTTGGCCAAACCGACATCAACGTTTTGCTGGACCCTCTGATTGGCCAGCCGGTGGGATTCGACGGCAAGACGCCCTTCGGATTTCTGGCTGTCAACTACAGAAAACCCTTCGGCAAATTTTCGCTGACGGCTGCGGCGCAGGGTATTTCAATCGCGGTCGATGATTCATCGATGACCTACACCAATCTGAACCTGATGGGTGGCTATATGTTCTTCGAGAAAAAATGGTACAGCGAGGTCGTGGTCGGGTATCGGCGGGTCGGTTTTGAGTTCGATTATGACGTCTCAGGCGGAGTAACGGATACCGACGTCGTCCTGACCGGCCCCTATGTCGGTCTGATCTTCGGATGGAAGTAGAAAGGACTCTGAAGGTGGGCCAAGGCCACCCTACAAGCCCGCGTCAATTTTTTGT
>JAOZUP010000451.1 GCA_029938595.1 Thermoanaerobaculales bacterium
GATGGCACCTTCCAGGAGGGCTTCGAGGACGACGCGGCCTGGGGCTCGGTACGAAGCCCGAACACGGCCCTGTCGGTCATCAGCCAGGGGATAACGTGGCAGACGAATCACCCCGACCCTCCAGCCTCCAACGGGATCACAACCGGGGGCGGTCCGGCGCGGACGGGTCTGTGGGGGGGTTACGATCCCAAGCACGGCTATGCCACCGGGAACGCCACCGAGTGCGACATCGACAACCCACCGACGCACTGCCTCTACAAAGACGGCCTGACCGGAACCAGCGGGGGCACGCTGTATGGCGTGGGCGGCTACTTTGCGGGCACTGCGCAGCCGAACCTGGCCATGATCCTGGACGGGGGGATGCCGATAGGACTCGGCCGGGTGTTCACCGGAGGCCACCAGTTCTTCGGGGTGATCGACACCGATGGATTCAGCACCTTTCGATTCGAGGACACCGACGGCAAGATCGGGCAGCAACGACTGGTCTTTGCTGACGACTTCATCTTTGGACAGGTTGATCTGAATGCCATCTTCTTTGACGGTTTCGAGACCGGGGGGACGTCGGCATGGTCCGCCACCACAAATGAAACCAGAAACCCCCGCCGCACAAGCAGGAAACAAATGGCCGGCCGTCAAATCCGAAATCCGAAATCTCCCTCCCGTCCAGCCAACAAGCCCAATCGCGGGCAATCAACCAGAAGCCACACGGCCGATCCCCGCGCCGTCAAATCCGAAATCCGAAATCCGAAATCCGAAATCTCCGATGCGATGTGCGATGACATTCCTAATTCCTCATTCCTAATTCCTAATTCGAATCTCACGTGCGGTGTCCACTTCTTCCTAGCCTTCTCCCCCGAAAGAGAAGACCCCGGCAACCCCTCCTTCGGAACAACCAACACCCCGAAAGTCGTAGGCGGCGTCGACGCCGTCTCCGGCGACCTCGCCCAGGCCCTCTACGACCAGATCGTCGACGGCACCGTCCGCGTCTCCTCCGCCCGCGTCGCCGAGGCCTCCAAGCTCGCCGAGAACATCTTCCGCTCGGTCAACATCGCCCTCGTCAACGAGCTCAAGATCATCTTCGACCGCCTCGACATAGACGTCTGGGAGGTCCTCGACGCCGCCGCCACCAAACCCTTCGGCTTCATGCGCTTCAACCCCGGTCCTGGCCTCGGCGGTCACTGCATTATCGGCAGTGAGTGGCTGCGAATCCGCGGCTGCGGCCTCGCCGGAGTCTATCGATCGGCGGATCTTTTCGGCGTCATCGCCCGCCGTTTCCCGGCGGCCGTGACACGGAACGGAATCTTCGTTGAACCCGAAGGACTGGAAGCCCTGGCCCTCGACGCGGAGTCTGGTGACGTCACCTGGTTCCCGGTCACGACGTTGTATCGCGGACGGTACGAAGGGAGCGGCCGGCAGATCACCACCAACGACAACCGGCGGCTCATCGTTACGTCTGAACACCCGATGCTCGTGGTGAACAAGGACGCTGTGGCCACCGTTCCCGCCCATGAGCTCAGGCCTGGAGATGTTCTCCCCCTGGTTTCAGATGTGGGCGATCCGTGTGACAACCCTGTCATCGATCTCCTCGACGTCGTTCCAGTGGCCGAACGCCACCGCGTGTGGGTGCGGATGAAAGACCACCGCTGGTCGGAGCACGAGCCCGTCTTGAAATCACACTTCGGCTGGACCATCCGCGACAGTATTCGGAACAACTCACTTCGACTCGACCGATTCCTCACAGTCGAGACCGAAATCGGTGTGGATCGTGAAGATCTCGTTCTCATGACAGGCCGAGGAACCGCTCGGCGCGAGTGGCCGACAGCACTCGAGGTGACACCAGAATTCGCGCGATTCGTCGGCTACTACTTGGCCGAGGGCTGCATCACCCTGGAGCGGAATGCCGCCCGAGTTCGGCTCACGTTTAACAGAGACGAGACCGAGTACATCGAGGACGCTATAGCGATCCTTGACCGCCATGGCTTCCCCACCAGCACGTACGATGATGCGACGTGGCATGCGACGACAATCAAAGCCTCGAGCCTGCTGCTGGTATGGCTGCTCGACAACCTCTGGGATTGCGGTCGCCGCTCCGAGGAAATGCGGGTTCCGGACCTGCTTTTTTGCTTGTCTCCAGAGCACAAATGGCACCTTCTCTCGGGTCTTCTGAGAGGCGATGGCGACGTGTGGACGCGGGCAGGAAAGGCGACCTACAAGAAGAACGGCAGGGAATACACCCACCACAATGCCACGGCTGTTGTTGGCTACTTCTCGTCGAGCCAGGTGCTTTTGGAACAGGTGGTCCATCTACTGCAGGACCTTGGTTTTCAACCTACCTACAAGAAGTGGAAGCACCACATTCGGCTTGCAGGCCATCGAACGGTTGAGAATCTCATTCCCTTCTTTGCGGGGGCCAAGAGGGAGAGGCTGGAAGGAATTCAGCGAAATCGTCGCCGTCGAGTGAAGAGTCGATCTGATGAACCGCCGCTGGCTCCTGGTTTGCGTTCGACTGTGGTCGAAAAGGTCGACACGGCATGTATCGACGGATGGGTGTACTCCATGGAAGTGGAAGGCGCCGGAGCATTCACGACTTCTTCAGGGATCGGCGTTCATAATTGCATCCCACTCGACCCCTTCTACCTCGCATGGCGTGCCCGCGAGGCCGGGGTGCCCACGAAGTTCATCGAGCTCGCGGGTGAGATCAACACCGCGATGCCGGGCTTTGTGATTGACAAGCTCCAGGCCGCCCTCAACGAGCACGGTAAGGCGATGAAGGGCGCCAAGATCCTCGTCCTCGGCCTCGCCTACAAACCCGACATCGACGACCCGCGCGAGAGCCCGGCCTTCGAGATCATCGACCGCCTCCTCTCACTCGGCGCTGAGGTCAGCTACCACGACCCCCACATTCCGACAGCCCCCTCAATGCGAAGCTGGCCCGACCTGCCGCCAATGGAGTCCCAGCCCCTCACCGGGGAGAGCCTGCAGTCCATCGATGCAACCATCCTCATCACCGACCACAAAGCCGTCGACTACAACCTCATCCTCGAAAATGCCCCCCTCATCATCGACACCCGAGGCGTCTACCGAAACGGCAACGAAAAGGTCCACCCTGCATGAAATCTAGCCCGCTCTCCAATTTCCTCTTCGCTGCCGCTGCTACGCGGGAGGGTGGGCGGAAATTGAGAATTAAGAACTGAGAACTGAGAATTCTGGCGTGGGGATTGGGCGGGAACTCTCAACTCTCAACTCCTAACTCATGATGTTTCTTCCACCATGCTCCGAATTTGTTAAACTAATTCGGAGTGAGTTCCGAAAATGAGCAAA
>JAOZUP010000452.1 GCA_029938595.1 Thermoanaerobaculales bacterium
CGCGGCCATCTGGCACGCTGACGCGCACCAGCTGACCACGTCTCGCGGCCCTCGCAACGAGGCCCTCCGCAACAGCGCCACGCCGACTGTGGTTTCCTGGCAGAGGATTCAAGCCGTTGGACGGCAAATCCGAAATCCGAAATCCGAAATTCGAAATTCGAAATTCCTGCGATGGCCGTGCGGCATTCCTAATTCCTAATTCCTAATTCCGAACTCGTGTCCGCTATCATGACCCTCATGCCCGATTCATACGTTGATCCGCCGGTCAGTGTCCGCTCCCATCCGTTGTGTCTTGAACACGAACCCGGACTTGGACATCCTGAGGACGCGAAACGTGTACGAGTCGTGCTTGACGCCTTGACTGCACGATCGGAGGGCCGGTGGGTGGTCGATGAAGAGAGTCCACTGCCGCCCGAAGAGGATGTGATCGGCGCTCTCGCCTGGGTCCACGATCGGGACCACATCGAGCGCGTTCGTGAGGCCTCCAAACAAGGCACTGGTTGGCTCGACTCGGAGGACTGTAGAGTTTCGCCAGGGACCTTCTCAGCCGCTCTGGCGACGGCGGGACTGGCGATGCAGGCGGCGCTCGACATGGCTAACGGCCGGGTGAAGCGGGTGTTCGTGGTGGCTCGTCCGCCGGCCCACCACGCGGCGGAGAGCCGAGCGGCGGGCTACTGTTTTTTCAACTCGATCGCACTGGCCGCCGAGGTTCTGACTCGAAGCTGGGGGCGGCCGGTAGTGATCGCCGATTTCGGCGCGCTCCATGGAGACGGCACCCAAGAACACTTCTTCGATCGCGGAGATGTGGGTTTTGTATCAGTCCATCGCTACCCCGCCTTTCCGGGGACCGGCGGCGCGGACGAGATCGGGGAGAACGAGGGTTTGGGTATGACTCGGAACATCCCCCTGGCGAGTGGTTCTGGCGATGACGTGATCTGTGCCGCGTTCGAGGATGTCCTAGCCGAAATCTGTTCCAAGGTTCGTCCTGCAGCGATCCTGCTGTCAGCGGGATTCGATGCCCATCGTGACGACCCGCTCGGTGGGATGTTGATGACTGAGGCAGGCTTCGGGCGCCTCACCGCCGCCGCTGTTGCGGCCGCGGAAACGTGGTCGAATGGACGATTGCTGTCGATTCTCGAGGGTGGATTCAATCTCGAAGCGCTGGCGAATTCTGCTCGTATTCACGTCGAGGAATTGGCAAAAACCTCGACCCATAATCAGCAAACGGATTGAAATCCATTGCGTGATCCAGATCACGTCGATATCATTGTATTTATGGAAATGAACGGTTTCAGGGGAGGCAAACTCCTTTTATTTCGCCACTTTTCTTGACCCTAGATATGCCGTGGTATATCATAATTAAGATCGTAATTGGCTCTCGGGAACCACCGTTTAGAGGAGGACTCGCAATGCGTTACAAAGGAACCATCGGAGCGCTTGTACTGCTGACTCTCCTGCTGCCGATAAGCGCCTATGCCGAGACGATTTTCTGGCTCGATAAACCGGCCGATGGCGCTACGGTTTTCGGGCTGGTAGAGGTCAACGGTTTCGTCCTCGACAGCGGCGAACAGTGCGGTCCCCAGTGGACGTGGAGTTCCTGCCAATGGGCTGACGCTTTGGTGAGCAAAATCGACCTTTACGTGGACGACGAGTTTGTCGCCACGGCGAATCTCGATCAGCCGCGTTACGATATTCTCCAAGCCTATCCATGGTATGCGGGAACACCGTATTCGCAACCAGGGTTCGCGACCTCCTTTGATTCGAATGATTACTCGGATGGTTCTCACACGCTCTTCCTCCGAATTACGTTTTCAGATGAGGTCACTCAAGACTACGGTCTGCGATCGGTCGTGGTCGATAACGACCGTAACCAGGCGCCCCTCGGTCAGCTCGAGCTGCCGGGCTCCAACCAGCCGATGAATGGCGTCTTTCCGGTGACCGGTTGGGCGTTGGATGACGAATCCATCGATTTTGTCGAGATCATGGTTGATGGTCTGGCGATGGGTAACGCGGTGACCGGGGTTCATCGACCGGATATTGGGCATCGCTTCCCCACCGATCCGAACGCCGAGTATTCGGGCTTCGTGCGCATGCTCAACACCACCGCGCTCAACAACGGCATCCACGTCCTCGCGGTGCGGGTGGTGGACAACGAGGGGGCTTCGCGGGTTATCGGCCGACGGTTTGTACAGACCTTCAATACCGGATCCAACTTGCCTCCGTTCGGCATGATCGACTGGCCGATTGCCAACCACGTGATGCGCGCCGAGGGGTGTGAGCCGATCGACGGTGTCGAGCCCCCGTGGTCGGGCGATGTCTTCGAAAACCCCGACAACGTTGAGATGGTCGTCGGCTGGGCCCTCGACGTGGGTTCACGGACAGACTTCGGCGGTGTGGCATACGTCCAGCTATTATTGGATGGCAATATCATCTCTGACACCAACCAGGGCAGCTTCTACTGGGATCCTGCGGATTGGGACTTCAACTATTACGGGCACGAGCGGATGGATGTCCACCGGCTGTACGTCGACGTCCCGAACTCCAAGCACTCGGGCTTCTCGTTCCTGATGGACATTTCGTATCTCATTCTCGCCCGCGGCTACAGCGAGGGTCTGCACCTCGTCAAAGTGCGGGCGGGCGATCGCGAGAACAACGTCACCGACATCGCCCAGCTGCCGGTGATCTTCGATTGTAACGATGACCCCGACGATTCCGCGTGGGGAGACATCTGGACTCCGGAGCACATGGAGCTGGTGGCCGACACGGTCGGAGTCACCGGGTTCGTCATGGATTTCGCGCGGATTGATGCCGTCGAAATCTGGGTGGACGGGAACCTTATCGGCCTCGCCGACTACCCCCTCCCCTCGCCTGATCTCGACGAGCTCTATCCGTGGATGCCGCCGCTTTTCTCGAGCAACGCGGGCTATGCCTATGATCTCGACACCGTCGCCGCGAGCCTCGCCGACGGCGAGCACATCCTCGTGGTCCTGACCGAGGATCGCCTCGGCGGGCGCAGCATCATCGGCGAACGGCGATTCGTTCTCGACAACCAGAGCCCCTGAGGGGTCGATCTGAACCGTGGAACCGCGACACCCCGCTTCGGCGGGGTTTCGCGTCTGTACCCGTCCCAATAAGTTTTGAGTTTTGAATTACGGACGGCCTCCGCGCGCCGTGACTCGTTCCCGCCATTGAGTGGCCGATGGGGTGGGTTGTAATCGCTAGCCCGGTCTTCTCACCGGGTGTCTACTGCGGGCGGCGAATGGCAGCCATCTGTCGTGCTTTTCGCAAATCGTGCTCCTCGACGTAGTG
>JAOZUP010000086.1 GCA_029938595.1 Thermoanaerobaculales bacterium
GGAGCGAGAAGACGAGGGACCCGAACATGGCCATGGCGACGGTGTAGGCAAGCGGCCGGAAGGTCTTGCCCTCGACTCCCTGGAGCGTGAACAGCGGCAAGAAAACGATGATGATGATGGAGATCGCGAACAATATCGGCCGCGCCACCTCGGAGCTGGCCCGGCGAATGACCTCGAGCCGGCTCTCCTCGGGCCCGGCCTCGCGCAACATCCGGTCGATGTTTTCGACCATGACGATGGCGCCGTCCACCATCATTCCGATGGCGATCGCCAGACCGCCAAAGGACATGAGATTCGCCGACAGGCCGAACACCTTCATGCCGACCATGGCGAACAGCACCGAGAACGGTATCGACAGCGCGACCACAATGCTCGCCCGCACGCTTCCCATGAAGACGAGCAGGACGAGGACGACCAGCGCGATGCCAATCATGAGCGCAGTTCTCACCGTACGGACAGCCGCTTCCACGAGGCTCTTCTGCTCGCAGTACGGCACGATGCGGACGCCGTCGGGCAGGATCTCGTTGACCTCGGCCAGCTTCTCCTCAACGGCCGCGATGACAGTTGAGGAATTGGTACCGAAGAGCTTCACCACCTGTCCGGAGATCACCTCCCCGATCCCGTCGCGGGTCTGGACCCCGCGCCGGATCGCACCGCCAATGCGGATGTCGGCGAGATCGGAGAGGAAGACCGGCGTGCCGTCGACGGTCTTGATGACGACCCGCTCGAGGTCGGCAATCCCGGTGGCGAGACCCACCGAACGCACGATGATCTCCTCCTGGTTTCGCTCCAAAAACTGCGCACCCACATTGAGGTTGTTGGCGTGGATCGCCTCGATGACCGCGCTGAGAGACACATCGTAGCGGAGCAGTGCGGTCGGATCGACATCGACCTGGAACTGCTTCTCCCAACCGCCGATGCCGAGGACCTCGGTCACGCCAGGCACGGTCTGCAGGTGGAATTTGACCAGCCAATCCTGGATGGTCCGCAGCTCCTCGAGGGTGTAGCGGCCAGTCGTGTCCTCCAGGTAGTAGAAGAGGATCAGGCCCATGCCCGTGGAAATCGGTCCCATCTTGGGATCGCCGAATCCATCCGGTATCTGATCCCGCGCCTCCTGAAGCCGCTCGCCCACCAACTGTCGGGCGAAATAGATGTCTACGTCATCCTCGAAATCGACGTTGACGACGGAGAGGCCGAAGTTGGAGACCGACCGGATCCGCCTGACACCCGGCAGACCGTTCATGGCGACCTCGACCGGAAAGGTGACGTACTTCTCGATCTCCTCGGGAGCGAGGCCCTCGGTGACGGTGAACACCTGAACCAGGTTCGGCGAAACGTCGGGGAAGGCGTCGACGGGAAGCTGGCGATAGCTCATCCACCCAACCAGCATGAGCAGGGAGGTGAGGGCAACGACCAGCAGGCGATTCGACAGAGCGCCCTGAATGAAACGATCGACCATGTCAGTGCCCATGGCCGTCGCCGAAGGACTCCTTGGCAAGCTCCGCCTTGAGGCTGAACCCGCCCCGCAACACGTACCGCTCACCGGGCGCGAGCCCGCTCACGATCTCGACGTCGTTCCGAGTCTGCCGGCCGACCTCAACATGGCGGGGCTCGAAACTGTCTCCGGTCTCGACAAAGATGACCTCGTCGCCGTCCTCCATCCGAATCACCGCGGTCGCCGGCACGACCACGCGGGCCGTCACGTCCGTCGAAGTGGAGATGCGGGCGGTCACGAAGCAGCCGGGGTGCCAGTCGCCATCCGGATTAGGGGCCTCGATCCTCGCCAGGGCGGTTCGGGTCTCCTCACCGACGAGGGGCTGCACGAAGCTGATCTCAAGCTCGGTCTCGTCACCGTGGCCGGTCGAAACGCGCGCCCGTTGGCCGGCCCGAACGGCGCCGATATCCTTCTGGTAGACCGACAGGTCGATCCACACCGTGGACAGGTCAGCCACTGTGAACACAGGCCGCTCAGCCGCCACCGTCTCGCCGAGGGTGATGTGGCGGTCGATCACCGTACCCGAAAATGGCGCCGTCAGCCGGTAAATCGTCAGCTCAGTATCGTGCTGGTCCGGAAGCGCATCCAACTCGGTTTGGGCGACACCCAACGCCTGGAGCTTCTGCCCGGCGGCTCGCAGCTCGATGCGAGTCTCCGCCCGCGACTTGCGCGCATCGAGGTAGTCCTGCTCCGATGAAACCTTGGAGTGAAACAGCCGCTCTTCGCGGTCGAAGGTGGCGTTGGCCAACCGGAGCCGTTCGGTGGCTGCGAGAAAGGCGGCCTTGGCATCCGCCAGCTCACTGCTTTCTAAAACCGCAAGCAGCTGTCCGGCACGGACGGTATCGCCGAGGCTCGCATGGACCTCTTTGACCACCCCGCCGACGCGGGGCGAGATGTGCGCCATGCGGTCGCCGTTGACCTGCACCTCGCCCGGAAGCTCGGTCGTAACGTCGAGATCACCGGGGCCGGCCACGGCGATTTCAATGCCCCCTGTTCGAGGGCCGCCGGCTCCAAATGGACCACCCTCACCTCGCCGTGGTCGTCAGCCTCTATGTGGCCGTCGGCAATCTCATCGACGGATCCGCCCCGACATCCCGACAAGCGAAAGGCTCAGTGCGAGCGTGAAACCAGTTGTGAATGATCTCCGTGTCATGGTCGAACTCCTTGGGATGTGGTCGATTCGCTGATGAGGGTTGTCAGCGACCCTCCGACAATGCGTTCGAGCTCTATGCGGGTCAGCGCGTACTCCTCGAGGCTGTCGAGGAGAACGGAGCGCGCGTCGAAGAGCGCGCGTCGAAGAGCGCGCGCTGAGCAACCAGGACATCGAGGAAACCGAACTTTCCCTCCCGGTAGCCGGTCTCGATGGCGGCGAAGGCGCTGCTCGTCGCGGGGACCAGATCGTAATTCAATGCGTCGGAGACCTCGGCCACGGCGGTGAGCCGCTCCACCACAGCGACGAGCTCGGTCTCGATGGCGACCCGGCCGGCCTGGGCCTCGCGGCGGGACTTCTCGAGCTCGAACTCGGCAGCCCGCCGCTCGCCCTGGTTACGGTCGAATACCGGGATCGAGAGGCCGAATCCGGCCACCCAGGCGGACTGACCGGTCGCCTCGAACCAGCGCGGTCCGGCGGCGAGAGTCAGATCTGGGAACCGAAACGAGTTCTCGAGATCGAGGACCTGACCCTGGCGTTGGATGTGGTCGTTCAGCCTGAGGATTTCGGGCGTGTCGTCCAACAGGGGGATGAGTCGGTGGAGCGGCGGCGGTGGGTCTGGATCCGGCAGGGTGCCGATGGCCCGCTGGAAGGATGTGGTGGACGAACCCCACGTAGCCGACAGGCGGGCTCGTGCCGCCGCCAATTCGCGGACGGACCGGATCACGCTGATGCGGGCCGTCGAAACCTCGATCTGGGCCCTGGTTGACTCCACGGGCGAAACCTTGCCGGCGTCGACCCGAATCTGCACCGTGTCCGCGACGCTCTGCGCGAGGTGAAGCAGCTCATTGGCGAGCGCCTGCCGATCCTGCGCAATGAGGACACCGTAGAAGGCCGCGGCGGTGCGTGCGCGGACATCGAGCTTCACGGCGTCGAGATCGCGGCCGGCCAGTGCGTAGTCGGTTCGAGCGACGGCACGTCGACGGCTCCGCTTGCCACCCAGGAGGATCGGCTGGCTGATGACCGCGGTGCTCTCAGCGGACTCGAAGCCTCCGAGATCGGCGCTGCCGCCGAAGTTCTCGACCTCGATCTCGAGCTCGGGGTTCGGCAGCAGCCCGGCCTGGACGACGCGGGCGTCTGCGGCCGACAGCGCCTGGGTGCCCGCCGCCAGCAACGGATTGTGTTGGAGTGCCAACGAGACGGCGTCTTCGAGGGTGAGCTCGCCCAACGGCCCGGCGTACGGGTCGGCAGCTTCCAGCGGTGCACCGGCCGTCAACACCGTAACCACCATCAGTGATTGGATCGATCGTCGCATACTGTTCTCCTCGGGAAAGTGAATCAAATAAACGCATCAACGGCCGGATCTGACGGGCCGGATCTGCAGTCGACTCAGCTATCGAGGGGGGCTAAATCAGCAGAACGACGGTCGATTGGGGGGAGGTGGACCGGGAGTGAGGGTCCGGCCGGCCGTCACGGATTCGGGTCGGCTCGTCGCAGCCGCGGCCAGGGGAGAGGGTTCCCACCGCGGCCCGTTCGGGGGGTGAGAACCGGTGCTTCTCTTTGTTGAGGGGCTCCAGATCGAGACGGATGTCCGAGCAGTTGCCGCACGACGTGTCGAGAGTCACCCCGGCGCTGCCGGAGCCGTCATCGTGGGCTTGGGTGCTGGTGACGCAGCAGCCCTCGAGAGCTACCTCGATGTCGGTGTGACCATCGGCCCCGACGCACAGCACGGCCGCGCCGGCCTGAAAAGCCCCGCCGAGGGTGAAGACCACCACCAGGGCCCAGGTCGTTGCTGTCGTCAACTGCCGTCGCGATGTCGTCATAGCCGCCTTTGCTGGGAGCGAGCCCGGATCCGGCCCGTCCTCACTCTCACGAACCTCTCGACCCGCGAGCGAATTCCGCAGCTCGCGGCGAGGCAGGGAGGGTAGCGGATGGATAGCGCGCGGGTCAAGCGCATGCGGGCTACTCGGCCATTCCCTTGTAGACGAGACCGAGGAACTGCTCTGCGTTGATGAACCCTCCGCCCCACGCATCTACTAGAGGCGCCAAAGGCTCGGCGGCCTTGATCTGTTCGAGGCTCATGCCCCGCCGGACCATGGGCGCGATGGCGGCGTGCGCCTGCTGCAGCATGTCGCGGTAGGCCACGAGATCGCCGCGATTCCCGAACGGACCGTGGCCGGGGATGATGCCGGTGTCGCTGTCCACGAGTTCCAGGGCCTTGTTGCAGCCGGTGATGGTGCCTGAGAGCGATCCCCCGGAGTAGACGTCGATGAATGGGAAGGTACCGTTGAAGAAAACGTCACCCATGTGCAGCACGTTGGCCTGCTCGAAGTGGACCATCGTGTCGCCGTCGGTGTGGGCATGCTCGACGTGGAAGGCGTGGATGACATCGCCGTTGACGTGGAAGGTGACGGAATCTGAGAAGGTCACCACCGGGAGCGATCCCTCTGGCGAAGGCTCCACCTTACGATCCCAGATCTCGAAGAACTGGCCAACCGTCATCTGCCGGCGGGCGTTGTCGTGGGCCACTATCAGGGTGCCGGATTCACCGAGGTTCTCGTTGCCGCCGGTGTGGTCGCCGTGCCAATGGGTGTTGAGGACGAAACGAATCGGCCCCTCGTCGACAGCCTTGACCGCCGCCCTGATCTTGTCGGTCAGCGGCGCGTACTGATCGTCGATCAGAAAGACCCCGTCAGCGCCTGCCGAGACGGCGATGTTGCCGCCGGCGCCCTCGAGCATGTAGATCCCGTCCGCGACTTTTGTCGTGGTGATCTCAACCTTGGAAAAGTCCTGCTGCGCCCACGTGGTCACGGACACTACGGCAATAAATACACCAAGTACGGATGATCGAATATTCATGGAGCTCCCCTCGAGTCGATTTCTCATTACAACCCCTCATCAAAGCTCCGTGTTCCCTCCAGAGTTTCGGGCGGGAACAGGCTACGCAGCTCCAGCCACTCGATCTTCCGGTTCCTGCAGGATTGGGATGGCGATCTTGCAGAGCACGGTGAAAACCAGGAAGCCGATGGCGAAGATGCCCGCGCCGACCCGCACCTCGCTGAGAGTGGGGACATACTCGTAAAACTCTCCCAGCGTATCGGGAGTCATGCCAGGGATGACCAAAGCCAATCCCTTCTCGATGTAAACACCGGCGTAGATCAACAGGCAACCGAGGTTGAGGGTCACCAGATTGCGGCGGGTGGCCGGGAAGAGGAAGAGCAAAAAGGCGATCACGCTGCATATGAGCGACGCCCACGCAAAGGGAACGAGCGCAGTGTGGCCATCGACGCCGCTGTAGAGATACTGAGTGTGGATCAGATGGTGGGTGTTGGAGTAGTACTCGCGGAAGATCTCGGCGCCGAAGAGGAAGAGGTTGAGGAACATGGCGTAGGCCATGAGCTCGGCAATCTTCGAGATCGCCTCGTCCTTGATCTCGATGGAGGTGGTCCGCCGGAGAATCTGGAAGAGGATGAGCAGAATCGCAGGCCCCGAGCAGAAGGCCGAGGCGAGGAACCGCGGAGCGAGGATAGCCGAGTTCCAGAAGGGCCTCGCCGCCGTGCCCGCGTAGACGAAGGCGGTGACTGTGTGGATCCCCACCGCGGCCGGGATGGAAAGGAGCAGCAGCGGCACCACGAAACGATGATTGTAGGGACGTTCGTGGTATCCGGTGAACAGGAGGTGCAACACGATCACCAGGTTGAGGATCAAATACAGGTTGAGGACGAGCACGTCCCAGCCGAGCAGCGAGGTGGGTAGGTTGAGGCTGCCGATGATGGGCATCAGGTGCCAGACGCGGTCGGGGCGCCCCACATCCACAAGCACGAAGAGCATGCTCATGATGATGGCCGAGACCGCCAGAAGCTCGCCGAAAATTGCGATCTCCTTGATGGGTTTCCAGTTGTAAATATAGGCCGGGATTACCAGCATGACGGCCGCGGCCGCCACCCCTACCAGGAAGGTGAAGTTGCCGATGTAGAAGGCCCAGGACACCTGGTCACGCATGTTGGTGGCGATGAGCCCCTCGGAAACCTGTTGCATCCACGCTGTTACTCCCCACAGCACGAGAAGGCCGAGGAAGCCGATCCATGCGAAGTACCAGCGGTTGCCGCGCAGCGCCAGGCGGACGGAACCGGTCACGAAGGAGGTGATGTCTTTCAGCATGATTCTAGGTCGCGAAAAAATAGTAGAAGCGCGGCTGTGTGTTGAGCTCCTCCTTGAGCACGAACACCCTCTTCTCCCGCATCAGATAGCGCATTTCACTCGTCTCATCGAGCAGGTTGCCGAACTTGCGCGCTCCGACCGGGCAGATCTCGACACAGGCGGGGTACCTCCCCTCGCGCACGCGGTGGATGCAGAAAGTGCATTTCTCCACGACCCCTCTCGGCCGCGGGCGGTTGCCGAGGTAGTGGGTCTTCGGGTTGAGCTCCTCGGATGAGATCACCGGATCGGCCCAATTGAAGTGACGGGCGCCGTACGGGCAGGCCGACATGCAGCAGCGGCAGCCGATGCACCAATCGTAGTCGATGACCACGATGCCGTCGGGCTCCTGCCAGGTCGCCTTCACCGGGCAGACCTTGACGCACGCCGGGTTGCGGCACTGCTGGCAGGCCACTGGGACGTAAAACGCGTCCGGCTCCGGAACCTCGGCGGGTTCATAGTACGCATTCGACCCGGCGAGTTCGATGCCGTGCTCCTTTTCCATGCGCAGCACCCTGATCCACTGGATCTGCGGATCGCGCGATTGGTTGTTCTCGTTCACGCAGGCGTAGACGCAGCGCCGGCAGCCGACACAGCGCGCGATGTCGAGGCCGTAACCGAAAACAACACCTTCCATCGGCGCGGTGTCCGCCACCTCGACATCGCGCCCGAAGCGCCGGCTGTACTCGCGCTCCAGCTCATCGAGGATCTCAGCCTTTCTCTCCGGGCTGAGCTCTTCAAAACGGTCGCGCAGCAGTCGCTCCACGAAGCCCGAGGAGGAACCGGCCACGGTCGCGGCAACCGCCGCCATTGCAGTCAAACCACCACCGATCAGCAGCGAACGGCGATCCACTCGGTGCTCGCTGTTTTCTTCGGCCGAGTCGTACTCGCGATCCGGATCACTCATGGTCGCCCTCCATCTGCGGCATCCAGGAACTGCGGCCGCACCGGCGGCGGCAACGGCTTGAGGGGTCGAAATCTCGGTGAGTGCGGATTGTGGCAGTGGGCACACAGCAGATAGCTCTTGGCACCATTCCAGTAGCCGACCCGGCGCCCATGGATGCCCTCGCGCCAATCACGGTAGATCGTGCCGTGGCACTGACCGCACAGCCGATAGGACTCGTCGAAGCCGATCAAGGTATCGTTGACAAGCCGCAGACTGTCGCGGTCGTCCGGGTTGTGACAATCGAAGCACCAGCGGTCTGCAGGGCCGTGCTCGAGGTGGATGTCGTCGTGGAAATCCTCGAGCTCCCGGCGCTCGCGATTGACCTCCATGTCGGCGTGGCATTCGGAGCACGGGAAGATCCCTTCCTCGGAGAACGGTGGCGGTGGCACCCGGAAGATCCCGCCGGCCTCCTCCGAAGTCGCGACCTCGACCTCTTCACTCAGCGCGAGGTCAAATTCGATCTCAGGGAAATCGGCCGGTGCATAGGCTTTACGGCCCCCGGCGTCCGAGCCGACGTGGCCGACACCGCCACGCATGATCGAGAACAGAGTGAGCAACGACAGGGAAATGAAGACGATCAGCAATAGCGCCAGTGATGTCGACGCCGGCAGTAGTCGGTCGCCGTCCACCTCCTTTGGCGTCGGTCGATTGCCGTGGTCCTCGATGCCTTCCTCCTCGGTCCGTACCGACCGCGTCACACCATCTCGCTTACGTCACTTTCGGACATCCGTTTGATCCGCGACGCGATTCTACATACCCAGGATCGTCTTGCGACGAGAATACGACCTTGACCCAGGTCAAGGGGATGAGCGGGGCAGTCATCGAGAAGTGGGCGCGATCACGCGTCGGCAAGCTCCATGCCCAGCATGAGGACGAAGTCGGCGACCTGCTTGGTCCACATGATGCGGACCTTCCGGTCACCGGCACCGGCATCCCGGAGGATGTAGTCGCTCTTCGGGTTGAGCACCTCCTTGCCGATGTACATCCCGCCGACGCCCGTGCCGCTGGTGTCCCGGAGAGTGAGGGGATACGTCTTCTCGCAGCCGGACGCATCGGTAGTGACCAGCTCGACGTTGTGGAAGGTCGGATCGCGCACCTGATCTCGCTGCGTGTCGTTCATGGCTGCTCCCTCGCTAGAGTTGTCATATTCCCGGATCCTTGGTTTCATTTTATCCCGAACAAAAGACATACAGGAACACTAACCCGAGATTCTCACCAGATTTCGTCGCGAAGGCACCCTCTGCTGCGAATATGACCCCCGTCACGGGCGCGAGATACGAGGCGCACGACAATGGTCTGTGGGGGTATGACTCTGTGAGATCACGGATTCGTTGCTCGTGGTCGCTCATTGTGGTCCTGGCCGCAACGACGGTGACAGTTGCTGCCGGCCCACCCGTGTGCGCACCCGGAGCGAGCGGCGGACCGGTCCAGGCGCCGGTCTTCGTCGACAACCTCAACGGCCAGACGAGCTGGTTCGCCTCGCCGGTCATCGCCGATCTCGACGGTGACGGCTCCAACGAGCTCATCGCCGCCTACTACTACGTCTATGTTTTCGGCAGTGACCGCAGCCTCCTTGACACTGCGACCGACGGGAGCGGACGGGTCTACGCCCCGCACGTGGTTGCCGATCTCGACGGCGACGGCATCACCGAGGTGGTCTCGCACCGTGCCCTGACCCATAACCGCCGCGTCAAAAGGACTAGCCACACAGGACCGCGCGGCGCTACTATGGAGGGTGCGCCGGCATCTGGCGACGGGCGCAGAAGACATCGGAGTCACTGCAATTGTATCTTTCGGGACTCACTCACCGCGACCGGCTTTTCGATGTCGCCACCCGCTGGCTTGCCGATCGGCTCGAACCTGAGGACGGGCGCATCGTCACCGAGATCTTCGCCTTCGAGCGGGCAATCACCGCGCCCGTGGTGAGGCGCTTCGTCGCCGATCTGTGCCGCACCTGCCACCGCGGCGATCTCTACATGGAGCGAATCTCGAGCAAGGACGAGGTGCGGGAGGCGATCGTCGCCGCCGCCGCGCACCCCTCGACTCGAGTCGCCGAGCTCATCGACTGGTACCGCCAGCTCCCCGAAGAGTTCTTCCCCCGTACACCCGTTCGAATGAGCCTCGTCACCCTGCGCAACGGCCGTTTGGCGGCGATCGTGCGCCGCAAGCGGATCCGTCGCATCGCCGACAAAGTCTCCCGCCGCATCGCCGGCCAGCTCTCCGGCGAAATCGATTCCGTCGCGCGTGCTCTGGCCGCCAGCAGACCGCGCCATCAGGGTACCAACCCGCCAAGCACCGCCGCCCCACCCGGAACCCCCGCCGCGGTCGGCGGAGCGGCGGAGCGACTGGTAGCGGACAGGATCCGTTCGGGGCGCATATCCCTCGACCCGGAACAGAACCGGGTCGACGACGTCATCGGCGTCAAAGTGATCGGCACCCGCGGCGATCTCGAAGTCATCGAAGCGTCGCTCGATAGCCTCGACTACACGTGGGCGTTCCACCGTGAAGTTCACGCCGGGGCGTACGAGGGCATCCACTACCTGGTCGACCTCGAGCTGCCTTCCAACGAAGAAATTCTTCGCAACATGGCCGGCATCGATTGGTCTTTCGCTGCAGGGCGCGGGCTGCAGCTGGAGGATCTCGATGGGCGGTTCCAAGCCTATATCGAGAGCTGCCGACGCACCTTTCGCGTCGAGCTCATCCTCACCTCCTTCGAGGATCTGGTGGAGTCGGAGTTTGGGGTCGGCATCCACGAGCAGCGGATCCTCGAACAAAGGGACCTCGCCAGCGACTTCGGACGCATCGCCCGCAACGCCTCGTCGATCATCGAGTACATGCTGCGTCTGGCGACCTCGCCGACCGTGAAGATCGACGAGATCCCGATCAAGATCTGGGGACGCTACATTCGCGACACCGTGGCGCACGAGATTGCGGAGCTCGGAGCCGGCGAACCTACTGAGTGGCTCGTGCCCGAGGAACACCTCGAGGACCTGATGCAGCTTTAGCCCGCACTTCTCACCGGGATTCGTAGCGAGGGTGGCGAGGTGCCGTGCCCAGTGGGGTTTTCGACCCGAGGGGCGCGGAGGCGTACTCGAAAGTACGTCGAGCACCCCGAGGCGAGAAAACACCGCTGGGCGCGGTGCATCGCTAGCCGTAGCAGCAAGCTGGTGAGATATGCGGGCTCGCACGGCGGGACGCCGCGATTCGCCGTCCGCAGTAGACGCCCGGTGAGAGGTGCGGGGGAGGCCGCTCCTCGTACCACCTTGCTACTGCGGCCGGCTTTTCGGCGTACGCTCTATTTCTTGTACTCGGCGTCGTGCTCCTTCTTGAGGCCCTTCCACTTCTTCTTGAACTCTTTCTGCTCCTCCTTGGTCAGGATCCTGAACGGCACCTGGACGGTGCTGTTCTCAAACTTGACATTGAGGTAGTGCTGCCCGGTCTGGATCTTGCCGGGGACGTGGAAGAAGATCCGGCCGAGACAGGCACGGTTGGACGAGAGGTCCACCTCATCGTAGGAGATCGTTCGCACCTGCTTGGTGGGGTCCGAGAAGAACCCGATCACGCACGGCTTGTTGGCCTGGACAGGGAAGTAATTGATGTTGTCGTGCACCATGCTGGCCCTCTTATTGAGCGCCGGCAGATGCCCCGCATCGCCGAACTCCTCCTGGGTGGCCAAAGCAATCGTCGACTCGTCGGGCAACATCAGCGAGAACGCGTCCCGCATCATCTTCTGGCCCTTGGTTGGCGCGCGCAGCGTCACACCCACCTCGAGCAGCATCCACTCCTCGCCCGCAGAATCGTTGGCGACGCGGTAGCCGAGGGTGACGTAGCCTTCGTTGTTGTACGCAAGTCGGACGAACTCACCGGTAAGGGTGAAGATCTCCGGCACCGTCGGTTCCGGTTTCTCCAGATTCTCCAGCTCCTGGGCACCGACACGGCCGGAACTGATCGCCACTAACGCAACGAAAATAACAACACACATCGATCTTGCACTCATGATTCAATCTCC
>JAOZUP010000453.1 GCA_029938595.1 Thermoanaerobaculales bacterium
TGATCGCGACCGGCACGTCGACCGCCGCCACCTCGCGGATGCTCTCGAAGATGTTTTGCATCACCGGAGTGCTGCCGACGATGCCGGCAAACCAGGTCTCCGTCCGCAGGGCCTGCCGCAACCCGCTGAGCTCGGTGATGTCCTCGAGAATCACGATCGACAGCCGTTCTCCCTTGTGATCGAGCGGCTTTGTCGAAACCAGCAGGCTCAGCTCGCGGATCTCTTCGTCGACCTGGTAGGCAAATTGGCAGTGGCGGCGATCGATCTTGGAGCCCGCCAACGCCTCTGCGATGGTCGGCCGCAGCTGGCACTTCACGCACTCGTCGAGAGTGCCGCACGCACCTGGTTGGTCGACCGCACGAGGGCAGGACAGCGCGTCTCCCGGACACCCATTGACGGTCGTCCCCCTGGCAATCGCGAAGTCCCGCTCCAGGGCCTGGTTCACCATGCGGACCTTCTGATTCTCGTCGACCACCATCACCGACGCGGGGATGGTCTCGAAGAGAGCTTCCAGAAAATCCGTCTCCTCGGCCAGCGCTCGATTGGCCTCGCTGACCTTCCGATCGAGCCGGTGCTTGCACGCGCCAATCTCGATCGCGATCCGCAGGTCCGACTCGTCAAAGGGCTTGAGAATGTAGCCGTAAGGACCGACGATCTTGGCCCGGGACAACGTCTGATCGTCCGCGAACGCGGTCAGGAAGACCACCGGGATGTCAAAGTGTTCCCGAATGTGCTCGGCGGCAGTGATGCCGTCGACCTCGCCGCCGAGGCGGATATCCATCAGCACCAGGTCGGGATCGTGCTCCTCCGCAAGCGAGATCGCCTCCTCTGCGGTCGTCGCCCAACCGGCCACCTCGTGGCCGATTCTGCCGATTGAGTTCTGAATGTCGCGGGCGACGACGCTCTCGTCTTCGACCACGAGGATGCTCTGCGGTGTCATTGGCTCTGGCCCTTCACTCCGGAATCGGGAAACTCGATGGTAAACACCGTCCCGCCATTTCTCTCGAGCTCGATATTACCACCAAGCTGAGTCGTCAGCAGGCACACCAGCTGCAGGCCGAGCGTCTCGGTTTGCCGAAAGTCGAGCTCCTCTGGAAAACCGACACCATCGTCGGCCACCACGAGCTCGAGACGCGAGGCCGAAGTGGGCCCCAGGACGATACCAATCTCGCCCTCTCGTCCGTCCGGGTAGGCGTGTTGAAGGCTGTTCGAGAGAAGCTCGTTCAGGATCAGGGCCAACGGGATCAACGCATCAAGATCGAGGGAGACGTCCGCCAGGTCGAGCCGAAGAGCTACCGATGGCGAGGCTTCGGTGAGCGACTTGAAAAGTGATGAGGTGAGGTCCCGAATGTAGTCCTTGACTGCAATCTGGGAGACGTCGCCCGAGCTGTAGAGCTTTTCGTGCACCAGGGCGAGGGTTCGGATGCGATTCTGACTGTCGCTGAGAGCGAGGCGGGAGTAATCATCGGAGATGCACCCGGTCTGGAGGTTGAGCATGCTGGCAATGATCTGCAGGTTGTTCTTGACCCTGTGGTGGATCTCCTTGATGAGCACCTCTTTCTCTCGCAGCGCCTCCCTCAGGCGCTCCTCTCCCTCCCTGGACTTGGTCAGATCGCGCGCTACCATGACCGCGCCGATCACCGAGCTGTCGGCGATCAACGGCGTGCACGAGATCATCATCGGCCGACGACCTCCGTCGCGCTTCGCCACGGTGATCTCCTCGTTCATGACGTGTTCGCCACGCAACGCCCGGCCCCCCGGAGTCTCCTCGGCGGGAATCGGGGAACCGTCGGGACGACGCGCATCGATCCGGCTGAGAAGATCCTCGCGGTCCATCGACAGCGGCTCCACCCCGAGGAAATCCCGCGCCGCCGAGTTGGCCTGGACGACGGTCCCGGCGGCGTCGTAGACGAAGACACCCTCGACCATCGCTTCGAGCACTGCATCGAGCTCTTCGGCCCGCTGCACCGCCATCCGACCAAGCTCGCGCTGCCGCGATGCCGTGATGTCGGTGAAGGACATCAGGACTCCGTACGGTTTTCCCTCCCCCTCACGGGTCAGCGGGACGCTGTTTACCGAAATCCAGATCACCGAACCGTCGGGCCGGGGTACCCCAATGACCTCGCCGGTATACGGTCCGCCACCTTCGAGGGCCTTGACCCAGGGCTGGTCGTGGGACGACAGCCGCCCACCGTCCTCCCTGACGGCTCGGCCGAAGATCTCAGACACGGAACCCCCGATCAGCTCCTCGACGCTGCAGTCGAGGAGCTGGTCGGCGCTCCGGTTGCATTCGAGGACCACGCCGTCGCTGTCGAGGACCACCACGGCCTCCACCAAGTTCGAGAGCACAGTGTCGCACTCAAAGTCGGTCTTCCCAACGGTCCTCTGGACCGCGTGCAGGAGGGCCGGTGCGGCGTCAATCACAGCCCTCACCTCCGGCGTCTCATTGCCCGACGAGAGGGCCTCGAAGGCCTCCGCCAACGACCGCAGCTGACGACCGAGCTCGACAAGATCGCCATCGACCGGGCTCATTGGGGAAAGTTCACTCATTGCCACTGAGGCCGCCTCCAACGGCCCGCGCCACCACGGTCCAGACGCCGCACACATAGGGGACTCACCGCACAGCGCATGCGAATGAACCAAACACCAATATTGGCACCGGGAGGATCCATTATCCTACATTGCATCAACTGAGCATATACTAAAAGGTGTATCCCTATCAAGATACCGTCCGGAGGGTGGCAAGGACAACGTTTCCGCTGTACCTTCGATGTACATGGGATTAACCCACATTTCCTACCCGCGAGTCTGAGATGACGGATACGATCCTCATATTCGAGGACGAGGGCATCACCGCCCTTCACTTGCGCACCCTTCTCACGGGTTGGGGATACTCGGTCGCGGCCGTGGCGGACACGGCGGAAACGGCCGAGGACCTGGTCGAGTCGACCTCGCCAGACCTGGTGTTGATGGACATCCGTCTCAAAGGCGAGATGGACGGCATCGAAGCCGCCGATCTCATTCACCGGAGGTTCGGCATTCCGGTGGTCTTCTTGTCGGCACACAACGATGAGTCGACCCGGCGACGGATCGAGGCGAGCCACGCCTACGGTCTCGTGGTCAAACCATTTGACGAGCGGGACGTGTCCATGGCGGTGAAGTCGGCCCTCCACAGGCGCCGAATCGAGGGGGCGCTTGCACCGGAGGCCGACGGGCCGGCGCCGACGCTGCCGGAGTTGGGCGATGCTGTGGTGGCAACGGACGCCGAGGGTCGAATTGTCTATATGAACGAGCCGGCCGAGA
>JAOZUP010000454.1:0-1531 GCA_029938595.1 Thermoanaerobaculales bacterium
TATCGTTGCTACGAATCGTACTACAGGGTTTGTGCATTGGGGAGATCTTATCCGGCGACGGGTAGGTCGGTTGGTTGCAACACGGCTAATAGACGATCTTGCACACACTTTTGCCACGGTCAAAGGGATAACGACGTAAGCGACGGACTGAATCACTGGACAATGAAGGCAGAGTTTCTATCAGTCCGCGGAATTTGTCTGTGCCATAGGTTCTATGACGCACAGGCGGCAACGCCCCCTTCAAGACGCCATCTTTGACCCAGTGGTTAGGCTCTGATTCCCATATGTAAAAAACAACAGCATTTTCAATTAGCCCGTGATGGCCATCTGGATCTGGTCGCTGCAAACTACGGCTCGCATACTGTCAGCGTTCTGCACAACGACGGGGACCGCAATCTCGATCTGGTCCACGCCAATGTCAATGCCAACACCATGTCCATCCACCTCAATGTCGGCGACGGCACCTTCGGATCCCGGACAGACTACGCAGCGGGGAATTTCCCCAATGCCCTGGTAGCGCTGGACCTCGACGCCGATGGTGACCTGGACGTGGTTACGGCCAACCGGTACGACGACGAGGTCACTGTTTTCTTGAACCAGTCGTCGACGGTCGGCGCACACGACTCCGATGAGCTCCCCACCGTGACCAGGTTACTGCCGAACTACCCCAACCCCTTCAATCCCCAGACTACGCTCGTATTCGACCTGGCCCAACCCAGCCCACGGATGCATCTGGCGATCTACGATCTCCAGGGTTCTTTGGTGCGGACCCTGATCAACGAAAGTATGGACGCAGGAAGGCATGAGATTGTTTGGACCGGCCGGAACGAGCGAGGGCAGTCGGTCGCCAGTGGCGTTTACATGGCGCGCCTCGAAGCAGGTAGCGTCTCGCACATGTGCAAACTGATCCTGCTCAGGTGATGGGGAAGGTGTGTAATATGCTGGGCCCCACGAGACAGATGAGCGCCCATTCTAGCATAGTTCTCAGAGTCGGGTAAGGGGTCTTGCCGTTGTGTACTCCATGACCGGAACGCTCGCGATGAAATCGCCGGCCGATTGACGGCAAATATTCGGCGATGCTAGAATCCGCCCGCGAGCCGGGGACAGGTCGTCGTTCAGGGAGGCCAACCGATCATGAACATCTTGCTGAGAGCAGCATTCTGTTCTGCCGTGTTGATGCAGATAGCGGCCTGCGAGGAGGCGAAAGAACCGGCGGTGCAAGCTCACGCCGATCCGAACAACAGCGCAGCTCACGTCGATGACCGGCCGGTTTCTTCCGCGCGAGGTTTTTCCTGGATCGTCCCCGGGGAACTGGCAGCGATGCCGCTTCCGGGTCGAGATCGCCCCTTGGATCAGGATGCCGCTTTCCTCGCCCAGGAGGGAATTCGCGTCCTCGTTTCCCTGACGGAAACCCCGCCTGATGCCGGGGTGTTGGCGTCTCGATCCATCGCTCAAGAGCACATTGCCGTACAGGATTACCAGGCCCCGACGCTCGCGCAGATGATCGAGTTCGTTGCCGTGGTCGAGGACC
>JAOZUP010000454.1:1541-3297 GCA_029938595.1 Thermoanaerobaculales bacterium
CCGCGGGTCTGGGACGATCGGGCACCATGGCGGCGGTGTATCTGGTCGCCGAGGGAGCTTCGGCCGACGATGCCATCGCCACCGTGCGACGGCTGCGGCCGGGATCGATTGAAACCCCGGCCCAAGAGGATGCTGTACGGGCTTTCGAGAAGTATCTGGACCGGGCTTGGTGAACCTGAATCATTCGGGTTTAGGTACCGTGCGATCGCGCTGCCTCCCACTCGCTCCGAATCAGCCAGCGTAAGTGTGCCCGCACCCTTCCCGCTTGCGGCGGTGTAGCTCCAGGTATAGGTTGGATGTCGTGATCTTGAAATAACCTACCGAATATGGGGGAGATTGTCATGACCGACCGCAAACGGATCCTCACCTTTCTTTCCATCGCAACCGTATTGGCGCTGGCCGTCGGCTACGGCGTGGGCGTTAACATGGCTTCAGAGGACCAGGCGATCGCGGTCGAGCTGTCGCCGGTGAAGGCCAATCCCGATCGGGACCGCTACTTCCCCGGCACCGAGGACCTGGCGCCCGACGAGATGCGGGTAGTTGCCCTCGGCACCGGCATGCCGAGCGCCCGACCAAAGCAGGCGGCGGCCTGTTTCCTGGTCGAACTGGGCAACGGCGACAAGTTCCTCTTCGACATCGGCAGCGGCTCGCACGAGCGGATCGCGGCCATGAAGATTCCTTACGATTACCTGGACAAGGTCTTCATCGGCCACCTGCACGTGGACCACTACGGCGACCTGCCCACTTTTTGGCTCGGCGGCACGGTCATGAATCGGCTCGTCCCGCTACGGGTGTGGGGCCCGAACGGATCGACGCCAGAGTTGGGCACCACAGCAGCGCTCGAGCACATGAAACAGATGTACGTCTGGGACATCGGGACCCGCTCGGGCGTCATCGACTTCCGCGGCGGCGAGCTGCAGGTCAACGAGTTTCCCTTCGACGGTATCAACGCGGTGATCTACGACGAGAACGGCGTGGTGATCCGCAGCATCCCGGCCATCCACGGCCTCGATGGTGCCGTGAGCTTCATTCTGGAGTGGAACGGCTACAAGTTCGTCTACGGCAGCGACACCTATCCCAATACGTGGTACATCGAGCACGCGAAGGGGGCGGACATCGCCATCCACGAGTGCTTCCTACCGCCGACCCTCCTGGTCGAGAAGCAGGGATTTTCACCACTCGAGGGATTGACTGTCGGCACCCAGGGCCACACCTCCCCGGAACAGTTCGGCAAGGTGATGGCCATGGTCGAGCCGCGGCTCGCCGTGGGCTACCACTTCTACAACGACTTCGACATCGAGCCCGAGGTCCGGGACCGAGTCCGCAAGACCTACGACGGGGAGCTCTCGCTCGCGGTGGACTACATGGTCTGGAACGTGACGCGCGACGGTATCCGCGTGCGGATGGCCGTCAAGGACGAGGAGGTCTGGCCCTCGCCGGCGATCCGGGAGAAGATCTCGCCGGACTTCCGGGATGCCATCACCTTCTCGGAGTTCACCCTCTCCGGCCGGGAGGCGTTTCCGGAGGTCGTGGGCCCGATCTACGAGGAAATCAACGAGATCTACGGAACCGATTTCAAGCCGGGGCTCTGATCCCATTCGGTTTTGCTGGCAGGCCCCGCCGCCATGGCGGGGCCTTACTATCTTCGACGGTCACTCGTTCGAGCCGCTACCCTTTGATCTCGTACACCTGCAGACGTTCACCGTCGTCGACCACGAAGTCGACTCCGGCCTTGGCCTGTGTGGATATCCCGAAA
>JAOZUP010000455.1:0-2567 GCA_029938595.1 Thermoanaerobaculales bacterium
TTTACGTCGAGATGCGCCGCGACAAGATGTCGGAGCTCGGCATCGCGCAGCAGGACATCTACGACGCCCTTGCCGCCAAGAATCTGCCTGCGAGTGCCGGTCACATCAGCCTCGGCCCCGACTATCTCGCGGTTCACCCGACCGGGGAGTTCAAGTCCGAAAAGGAGTTTGGGGATCTCCTGATCAGCACAAGTGGTCAGAGCTCGAACCGACTGGTCTATCTGCGCGACGTGGCCGAGGTCGTGCGAGGTTATCAGGAGCCCGCCGACACCATCCTCCGCTTTGACGGTGTGCCGGGTGTCGGGCTCGGGATTGCCACCGTCAGCGGTGGCAACGTGGTAACAATGGGTGAGTCGCTCGAAGCATTGCTCGAAGAGCTCGAGCCACAACGGCCCATGGGGATGGAGATCGACATTATCGCTATGCAGCCCGAGGCGGTGACCGCGGCCGTCAAGGGTTTTCTGGTAAATCTCGGGCAGGCGGTCGGGATCGTTTTCGTCGTGCTGTTGATTTTCATGGGTCTCCGAAGCGGACTCATCATCGGCTCGGTCCTTCTGGTCACCATCTTGGGAACGTTCATCTTCATGAGCATCATGGGCGTGACGCTGGAGCGGATCTCGCTCGGCGCTCTGGTCATCGCCCTCGGCATGTTGGTGGACAACGCCATCGTTGTCACCGACGGTATGCGGGTGAAGATGGAACAAGGGACCGACGCCATTGCGGCGGCCCGAGAGGTAGTGGGTCAGACTGGCGTGCCGTTGCTCGGCGCCACCGTCATCGCGATCCTCGCCTTCGCCTCCATCGGCACCTCCGATGACAGCACCGGCGAGTACTGCGTCACGTTGTTTTCGGTGATCCTGATCTCCCTCAGCTTGAGCTGGCTCACGGCCGTGACCACCACTCCACTCTTCTGCGCCACGTTTCTGAAAGTGAAGAACGCTTCAGGAGAAACAAAAGCCGATCCGTATGGGGGGCCACTGTTCCGCTACTACAAGAAGTTTCTGTCGACCAGCATCCGCTATCGCTGGATCACGGTGGTGGTGGTGGTTGGGCTTTTTGCGCTGTCTCTGGCCGGCTTCGGCCAGGTCAAACAGATGTTCTTCCCGGATTCCCCGCGTCCCCAGTTCTTTATCGATTTCTGGTTGCCGGCGGCCACAAGCATCGACGAGACCGAGCGCCAGATGGAACTGGCCGAGGAGTACCTGCTGGCGCAGGATGGCATCGTTCACACGGCGACCTTTATCGGCGGCGCTCAGATTCGTTTCCTGCTGATCTACACACCGGAGAACAACTACTACAGCTACGCCCAGATCATGGTGGAGGTGGACGACGTTGGGCGCATACCCGGATATCTCGTTTCCTCCCTCGACGGTCTGGGAGAGCTGCTCCCCGACGCCATCGTCAACACCAAGTCCTTCATGCTCGGGCCGTCGGAAGGCGGCAAGATCCAGCTGCGGATTAATGGCTCGGATCCCGAGGTACTGCGAGCCATGGCCGACGAGGCTATCGCCATCATCGAGGCCGACCCCGCGGCCAAGGGGGTCCGCAGCGAGTGGATGAACCAGGTCATGGTCGTCGAGCCTCAACTCGCCGAGGCACAGGCGCGGCGGGCCGGGATCACCCGCACCATGCTCGCCCGCGCCATCGAGGCCGCGGTGGAGGGGACCACGGTGGGGGTGTACCGCGAGCGCGACGAGCTGCTGGACATCACCGCGCGATCGCCCGAGATCGAACGCCTCGACTTTGATGACCTCAACACCATCCAGGTGTGGAGCCCGGCGGCGGGGCAGATGATTCCGGCCGCCCAGGTGGTCACCTCGTTCAAAACCGGGTTTGAGGACCCTCACATCTGGCGGCGCGACCGTGTTCGCATGCTGCGCATCCACGCCGACCAACGCACCGGCCTGCCGAGCGAGCTCTTGGCGCGGGTCAAACCCAAGATCGAGCAGGCGCTCGGAGTCGATGTGCGCGCCATTACCGGTCAGGACGTGGCACCCGAGGATTGGGATGTCAACACCATCAAGGTGGTGGACGAAGGCCGTTATCCCATCGCGGGCATGCCGGGATACTCCATTGGGTGGGGCGGTGAGGTGGAGGACTCCGCACGAGCCCAGGCCGCTCTGGCGGGATCAATCCCGATGTTCTTCGGCCTCATGGTGCTGATCGTCATCTTCCTCTTCAACTCCATCAAGAAGACCCTCGTCATCTGGTTGACGGTACCGTTGTCGATCATTGGTGTCACGGCGGGCCTGCTGCTCTTCGACCAGCCGTTTGGCTTCATGGCCTTGCTCGGTGTGATGAGCCTGGCGGGCATGCTGATCAAAAACGCTATCGTGCTCGTCGACGAGATCGGTGCCCAGATGGAGACCGAAAAAACGCCGTTTGTAGCCCTTCTCGACTCCGGTGCCAGCCGACTCATCCCGGTGTCCATGGCGGCTGCGACCACCATCCTGGGCATGATCCCGCTGCTCAAGGACGCTTTCTTCATCTCCATGGCGGTGACCATCATGTTCGGCTTGTTGGTAGCAACGGTGCTCACCCTGATCTTCGTTCCGGTTCTGTTTTCA
>JAOZUP010000455.1:2577-3293 GCA_029938595.1 Thermoanaerobaculales bacterium
CCTTCTGGGAGCAGCTCGACCTCGGCCTGCAGTTCACCCCGAACAAGAAGTTCTTCACCGCCGTGCCCATCGTGCTCTTCCTGCTTGCCACGCACAGCACGGACTTCCGCCGGCAGCCCCTGCTGCTCACCCTCATCGTCGTGCCAACGCTGTACGCCATCTTCTTCCGCGTGCCGAACCCGGCTGACGCGGAATGAGGTCTGCGGGTCAGAGAGGAGCAAACATGAGTGACAAAAAGACCGTCAAGGACACGGCCCCAAACGAGGAGGGTGTCTCCCGGCGGCAGCTGCTGGTACGGTCGGCCGCCGGAGCCGCTGCGGTAGGTGCGGCTGGAATCGGAGCCTACGCCCACCACAAGACAAAAGGCACTGAGCATGACGAGTTCCCGGTTGAGATCAAGGACGATCTGAAACCCATGGATCAGCGGAATATGCTCTGGACCTTCTCGGCCAGCGCCATGCTCCACGCCGAGCATCCCGAGCGGGTCGAAGCCTTTGGCGGCTTTAACTTTTATGAAAGGCTGATGGGCGGCTATTTGGAAGGCCCAAACCGTAACGAACCGGGCTACACCCAGCTCGACAAAGCACTTGCCGCGGCGGTTTGGGAGGGCAACGAATTTCTTGCGCCGGGCCAGCAGTACGGGCAGCCGAACAGCGGCATCCTGCATTGGGACCAGTCGGATGTGAATACGACTGAGTACAAGTTTGAGTCCAAGT
>JAOZUP010000087.1 GCA_029938595.1 Thermoanaerobaculales bacterium
TCACCCGCCCTCGGAAAGCCACGTCGGGCCGGGCCCGCCACGCCTTTCCGAGAGGTAGGAGTGATAGATGGCATTCGAGGCTGATTGTGATGCGTCGACGATGCTGGATGCGCTCCACGTGGCGAGAACAGCCGGGCCCCCCGTACCGGCAAAATGGTGCTCTCTCCTCGGAGCCCCCAGTTGGTGGGCTGTCAGGGGGTGCCAGGGCGAGTTCACCGGAGGTGCCTGGCATCCTCTCGCGGCAGCTCCTTCCCGGAGCACAGGTGCGGAGACGGGAACAGAAACGGGGGTGGGCTTGTCGCGGCGGAGCCCGACCTGTCACGGCGTAGCGCGCAGCGCGAAGCCGGATGGGCGAAGCAGGAAGGGCGCGAGTAACTCAAAACTCAAAACTAAGAACTCAAAACTATCTGCGGCGTCCGATCGATCTTCTGATCAGGTGCGCAGCTTCTCCAGCGCGGTGCGGAGTTCCTTGGTGGTCGTGAATCGGTCTGCCGGTTCCTTCTCTAGGCATCGCAAGATGATCTGAGCCAGCTCGGGATCGAGATCCGGAGCGAGCTCCAGCGGATCGGGAGGGGCGGAGTTCAGATGTGCGTCGATGACGTTGCCGCTGTGGAATGGCGGCCGGCCGGTTGCGAGGTGGAAGGCGGTGGCGCCGAAGGCATAGATGTCGGTTGCCGGAGTCGGTGTCTCTCCTCGGATTTGCTCGGGCGCCATGTAAAACGGGGTACCGCAGATTGATGTGCTGTCTCCGTCACCGCTGTCAAGGCGGGCAGCGATCCCGAAGTCCAGGATCTTCACCTCATTTGCCGGTGTGACCAGGACATTCCCGGGCTTGAGATCACGGTGAATGACATGTCGGCTGTGGGCGAAGGAGATGGCGTCGGCGATCCGAAGGAGCAGGGGGGCGAGACGGGAGCGAATCCTGACCGGGTCCGTTTTCACCAGCTCATCCAGCGGTTCGCCGGGCACGAACTCCATGGCGATGAAGTAGCCGTCAAAACCCTCCTCGAAGTCGTGGATGGTGACTATACCCGGATGGTTGAGCGTTGCCGCCGCTCTGGCCTCCTGGCCGAGCCGCGCAGCCTCTTTGGTGCTTGTGGTCCGCAGAACTTTGATGGCAACGTCGCGCTCGAGCCGTGTATCGCGCGCCTTGTACACGACACCCATGCCGCCGCGCCCCAGCTCCGTGAGAATCTCATAGCGCTGATGGGCGGCGAGATCGGCCCTCTCCGAAGCCCCGGCCACCGTCGTTCCTTCGCCCGCAATGCCAGCCCCGCGGTCAGCCTCGATTTCTGCGCGGAGTTGCCTCGCGGACGTGCAGGAGTAGTCAAATGCGAGAATCCGCTCCAGCTGAGCGAGTGCCGGAGGCCGCTCGCCGGCCATGTAGAGCTCATGGGCAAGGGCAACCGCGGGTCCGAGGCGGCTGGGCTGGAGGGCGACTCCGATCACCGCCCGCTGCAGACAGGCGATGGCCGCTTCACGAGAGTGGTTCTGTTGAGCCCATTTCGCCATGTCAAGGACTACGCGCGGTATATCGGGTATCGGCCCCGGGTGGTTCTGCAAGACCTCGCAGGCCTCGTCGAAAAGACCTTCCCGGTGCAACTCGACCAGGGCGTCCTGTAGGTAACCGAGCCGAGCCATGCAGTTTGCCGTGCCGACGACGTTTCCAAGACTTCGGTAGAGCTGAAGGGCCCGCTCGTCCTCGCCGGCCCGCTCGGCACACCGGGCCGCAGTCTCGATGTCGCCCGAGAACTCGTAGATATCGCTCGCCTCACCCCACCGGTTGAGACGCTCGAGGATGGGTGCGGCCAGGTGCCACAGCTGTGCGTTGATGGCCAGATCGGCGGCCTCGGCCTCCTCGTTCTGATGGATCAGCTTTTCGACGGCTTCCTCAGCTCGCCCAGAGGCGCCGATCAAGTCGATCATTTCCCGCTGCATACCGAGGTCGGATAGGATCGGAATCAGCGCTTCCTCCTCGCGCACGATCTGCTCCCTCAATTTTTCGGATTCCTCGTCGCCGGTGGGGCCGCGCGCTTCGCACTGAGACAATCGGTTCCGCAGTTTCTTGAGTTGATGGATTCGAAGTTGGGCGGCTTCCTGGTGGTGTCCAGCCGCCGATTCGGCGATGGCGGCCTCATGGATGAGGCCGGCCTTGCGAAAAATCTCGGCCGCCTGTTGGTGTTCGCCCGCCGAGCGCCAGGCGTGCGCGGCGGCCTGCCAATTGCCCTCGATCTCGTGGAGACGGGCGAGGGCGCGGTGGTCACCAGCCTGCTCGACGGCTCGTCGCGCCACCGGCAAGGCGGTGTGTGACGAGCTGAACTGACCTTGCTCCAGCGCGATCATCGCGGCGCCCGCTGCCCGCTTGGGTTTGCCCGCCCGCATCCACGCTTCGACAGCTTCGGCGTAACGCCCGCGAGTGGACAGCCACTCAGCGAGATCTTGCTCGCAGCGCTGTGCGGCCGCGATATCTCCGGCTCTCCTGAACAGACGGGTCGCCTCGGCCAGGTTGTGACCGCCCGCGCGTCTGAGAAGGTCCCCGGCCTCGTGGTCCTGGCCGAGTTCGAGTGCGGTTCTCGCCGCCTCACTCCATGCTTTTCCCTTGCGGTACAGCGTGAGAGCGCCCTTGAGGTCGCCTTCCTGAGCTTGCAGCTGCGCAGCCCCTACATAATCGCCGCGCCCGATCAGTGTTCTCACCAGACGCTGCTTCGGACTCGAAGCCAACAGCAGCTTGAACAGACCCCACACGATCAGAGCACCTGCCGCGAGATTTGCGCCGACCATTACGGTGGGATTCGACAGGAGCTTCAGTATTTGACTGTCCGTGGCCTCCGAGACCTGTAGGTAATTTGCCAGCCACGGCAGATTGAAGATTGCCGCCAGAGCGAGCCCGACGATGACCAATCCCCCATAGCGGCGGGTCTGTCCGGGCATAGCAGCGATCAGTACGAGTGGGAAAGCCAACGACGGATCCATATGAGCTATTCTACGGTAGTCATAGCCCGGTCTTCTCACCGGGTGTCTTCTACGGGCGGCGAATGGCAGCCATCTGTCGAGTTTTTCGAAAATTGTGCTCCTCAACTCAACGTCGGCAGCGATTTGTGGGCGCGGCCGGCGCTCGCCAGCCATCGGCCACTCGCTGGCGGGGTTGAGTCGCGGTCGGCGCAACGTAGTGCTACTACGCCTGCGTCGACCCAATTCTCAATAAACTCAACACCTGACTACCCTTCGCCCCCCTCGCAACGAAACCGGGTGAGAAGACCGGGCTGGCGTGCTTGAAATATTATGGAAACTCGCTCATATTTCTTTAGTTGAGTTGAATGGGCTGGAGGAGTGGTGTCAGCAGATTATTATCAAATCCTCGGGATCGGCAGGTCCGCAAATTCGGCCGAGATCAAGAAGGCCTATCGCAAGTTGGCTCGGAGGTACCACCCCGACGTCAATCCGGACAAACCCGACGCCGAGAAGAAGTTCAAAGAGATCCAGGAAGCGTACGCCGTACTCTCCGACGATGAGAAACGGCAACAGTACGATACCTTCGGGCGGGTAGATGGCGCCCCCGATGTGGGATTCGGCGGCTTCCGACAGCCCGGCTCTTCGTGGCGTGACGCCGGCGGGTTTCGAGTCGACGTCGGTGACTTCGATACTGCGACCGGGAGGTTTCAGGATCTCGGAGATATCTTTGGCGAGCTCTTCGGGCGTGAGCGAGGTGTGAAGGCTCGTCCTCGCCCCGAGCGGGGCGTCGATCAGGAAATAGAGGTCGAAATTGACTTCGACCATGCCGTGCGCGGAACCAGCGTCACGATTCCTGTCCAGCGCCAGGTTCGATGCACGACCTGCGACGGCAGCGGCCATACGGGTAACGCGGTGTGCTCGAGCTGCCACGGTTCCGGCGTCCTGATTTCCACCGAAAGACTGCGGGTCAAGGTTCCGGAGGGCGTGGCAGACGGTCAGCGGGTTCGGGTGGCCGGCAAGGGGGCCGAGGGTCGCGGCGGCGGTACGGCGGGGAACCTCATGGTGCGGGTCCGTGTCGGGCCTCACTCGTTTTTTGAACGGGAAGGTGACAACATCCACACGACCATTCCAGTTACCTTTTCGGAGGCCTATCGGGGCGGCGAAATCGAGGTTGGCACGGTGCACGGACCGGTTCGTGCCAAGGTGCCGGCCGGCACCAACTCGGGCCGCACTTTCCGCCTGCGGGGCAAGGGAGTGCGCAACACGAAAACCAGAGCCTACGGCGACCATTTGTACACGGTACAAATCGTGGTTCCGAAGGTGATGTCGCCGGCCGGCGAGGAGGCCGCCCGCGCGGTCACCGATCTCTACCAAACCAACCCCCGCGACGATCTGCCAACCAACCTCTGAAATTTCGAATTTCGAATTTCGAATTTCGAATTTTCCGACCGCCGTCACCCGAAGATCAGGGGCGATTGGGGAGGCGGGAATTCCTAACTCTTAACTCTCAACTCTTTGTTCGGCGATCTACGCGGTGGATTGCCAGACGCCGAGCTTCCGCATCTTCTCCACTCGCCTCATGAACAGGCGGCGCTTCATGCTGCGGAGATGATGAACTATCAGTACCCCGTTGAGGTGGTCTACCTCGTGGCACACGGTCTGCGCGAGCAGTCCTTCTGCCTCGAACTCTCGCCACCGGCCGCCGTTGTCCTGAGCCCGGACGCGTAGGGCGGTTGGCCGTTCGATCGTAGTAAAAAGACCGGGAAAGGAGAGGCAGCCTTCTTCGAGGCTGGCTTTTCCGCGGCAGAAGATGATCTCGGGGTTGGCGAGAACGACCCGCGCTTCGGGATCCTTGCCTACAGAGAGATCGACAGTCGCAATGCGGAGATTGATGCCTACTTGAGGTGCCGCGAGCCCGAGGCCGGGAGCTTCCCAACCGGTTTCAAAAAGATCCTCGATCAGCGACTGGAGTTCCTCTCCAAAATCCTCGACCGGTTGGTTGGCCGCCTCCAACCGCGGGTCCCCGTAGACGAGAATCGGCAGGATGGCCATCTTAGGATATGGGCGGTTTTCTGGGTCCCGGCGTGGACGAACCCGCATCAGGCCGAGGTGGCGGCGCGTTGCGGAGGCGGCGCATCACCGCCTCCACGGCGTCCTTCGCCCGGCGCTCACAAAAATCCTCGAGGACCTTCATGACCTCGGGGTGGTTCTCCGCGATTCGATCGACACTTGCGCGGTCGAGCTCGATCGCGGTGACCTTGGTGCGCGCAGTGATGGTGGCGGTACGGGGTTTGCCGGAAAGCAGTGAAACCTCACCGAAGAAATCACCTGGTCCCAGCTCCGCGAGTTTAAGATTGCCGCCGTCGTCGGAGCGCGTGAACACCTTGATCGTGCCACCCACAATCAGGAAAAGGCTCGAGCCCGGCTCCCCTTCGGTAACGATGATGTCGCCCTCGTCGTAGGCGCGGAGTTCGGTGGACGCTACGATCTCCACCAGTGCTTCGCGCTCGAAGGACGAAAAGAGGGTGGACGATTGAAGTTCCTTGAGCTCCTGGTCGGCTGTCACATTTTTCTGTTCGATCGCGGCTCCGTGTTCGCGCCGCCGCTGACCGGCCATCTTCGTTTGCCGGTCGTCCTCGATCAGGTGGGCCAACTCGGAGTGTACGTCTTGCTCCGGGTCGAGGCGCAGGATCTTCTTATAGACCGCAATCGCACGGGCGTAGAAGCCGTCACGTGCCTGAGCTTCGGCGATCGTGCGGTACATCGAAATTGCCTTGTCTCGATTTCCCTGGAGATCGAGGACATCCGCCAAGCGGAGACGCAGGTTGAGCTGGTTCGGGTTTCTTGCCAGCTCCTTCTTGATGACCTCGAAGGCTTTGTCATAGTTCTTCTTCGCCAGATAGCGGTCGAGATCGTCGATTCCCGAACGCGATGAGCCGATCTTCATGGGTTTTCCTCGTTTCGAACCCGGAACTCCTGCAAGTTCTCGAGGATGAGGTTAACGACCTCGTCGACCGTATCGACAAGGGTTGGCAAACGAAGGTCGTCGGCGTCCACGAAACCTTGTTCCATCGCCTGTTCCTCGAGCCAGCTACAGAGGCCGCGCCAGTGGGACCCGTAAAGGAGGAACGGGGTCGGAGGGAGATGCTTCGCCTGCAATAGTTGCCACACCATCATTGCTTCGAGGGTCGATCCGATGCCGCCCGGGAGCACGATAAAGGCGGACGATAGCCGAACGAAATGATGGAGGCGGGAGAAAAACGTACGATGTCGGTAGACCTTTTCTACGAAAGGTGCGTCACCCCGGTCGGCGACCGTGCGAATGGGCAGGTTTCCACCGGCCGGTCGCCTTACCGCGCCTCGTGAAGCCCCCCGATCGACCGCCTGCATGAGTCCCCCGCCGCCCCCGGTGACAATTTCGCAACCGGCCTCGGCCAACCTCGTCGCGAGATCTTGTGCTGCCGAGTACAAAGGACTCGTTTCATCAATTCGAGCCGAACCGAAAATCGACACCCGAAAGCGCTCGAGGTTTCGGGGTTGCAGGCGCTCCAGCGACTCGATGGTCTCCCACAGCTGTGCGACCGAGCCGTCGATCACCTGTACGAGGTTCGCGGCAGCCTCGTCGACCTTGCCGTGAATGGGAAAATCTTGGGTTGGGTCCTTGACGCTCATCGTTCCGGATCCTCGGAGAAGAGCGGCAGGGTAGGTTCGAGCCTGGGCAAAAGTGCATCGACAATCGTCCGACACCAGTTGACCCTCGAATTCGGGTTGAGGCGAAGCGGGCTCAGTGAGCGGGCTGCGATCATCCCCTCGAGCAGCAGCTCGATCTGCTTTTGGAAGGCGGGGTCCACCGCGCGGACTCCATCGTACGAGGGGCGTTCTGATATCGGCACGTGGACCAGGAGGTCATATGTCGGCATCCAGTGGTCGAGGAAGTGCTCCCAGGCACGCAAGCTGCCGGCCGAGTACACCAGGTAGCAGTAGTTGTCGAGAACAGATCGGTCGCAGATGACGATCTCGTGACCGGCCTCTGCCTCGATCTCCGACGCGATCTGGGTGTGGAGGATCCACTCCTGTGCCGCAACGGTGGTTTCCTGATTGATGGGAAGAGGACAGCGCCGAGCTACCTCGCGGACCATTTCCAGATCCGCGTTGCGGCGTTTAAGGGCAGCGGCTACCTCGAAACAGAGGGTTGTCTTACCGACACCATGGCTTCCAACCATTCCGATTTTCATTGGCGGACCATTGTAGCGGGAGTTTTGAGTTTTGAGTTATGAGTTTTGAGTTTCCGCCCCATCCTCTCGAGTCCATCATGGGTGGGTGGCGAAAATTCCGAATTCCGAATTCCGAATTCCGAACTGCGGGCTTACCGGCCCGCTGGTGCTCCTGTAGGTCGGAGCGCACCCGGCAGGTTGGCCGCAGCTTCGAGCATCGCTGCGTGAATGTCGGCGGCCGATTTAGCCTCCACGAGACGACTGAGCCGGGTCGGATTGCGGACGATCCATGCCAGCCGCGATAACCACCGCAGGTGCAACGCGTCATTCCGAAGGGCGAGGAGGAAGAAAATATTGGTTTTGCCCATGTCGGGAGAACCGAATACGACTCCTTTTGGCGACCTTCCCATGGCGATAAACTGCTTCGGGAACTTGTCCGCTGCGCGCCGCCGGGCGTGGAGAAAGGCAACGCCTTCGGGAACTGCGGTCGGCACCAATCGCTCGCGCGCAGCGAGAGCCGCTTCGAGCCATGATTGATCCTCGACCAACCCGAGCCCGGTCACGTGCTCGGCCATCGCGTGGATGACTTCGGGTCGGTTTCCGGCCTTCAGGGTAGGAATGATCTGGTCGATTGTAAAGATCTCCTCCATCGGCGCATCGATGACCTGGCTGGGCGCAGCGCCGGAGGTCGCCACCGATTCGACCGCAATGGTGTCGAGGTACTCGTCGAGCAGGGCGCGTCGGAACCGCCACTGGCCGCCGATCTTCACCCCCGGGATCTTGCCTTCGTGGGCGAGCCGAACCAGGGTGCGCTCGGCCAGCTTGAGGTATTCCGCTGCTTCCTTTGCGGTCAGATATGATTCCATCGTCCCCTCCTCGTGCCGACCGAATGAGGTCGTAACTGGCTGAATACTCCTTTCTCGGAAAGATGTCAAGCCGAATCGATTCTCTTGCGCGGTGTGGCGCCGTGTGCTATCACGTACAGCGTCCAAACGTGCGGTTAGCGCCGCATCGAGCGTTTGGGATCGGACCGGGAGTTGTGTCGATCCTGTATGATTGCCGCGTCCGGTAGTATTTGCCATGACGGTGATCAGTACGGCCGGTCGAAAGTAGGTGCGACGGTTGGTTCAAACCGCCGAGAACAAATGAGGAGGATACGAGTATGGAAGTTGAATCCAAGGTTAAAGAAATCATTGTCCAACAGCTGGGCGTCGATGCCGAAAAGGTGACTCCCGATGCGTCCTTTGTGGATGATCTTGGTGCGGATTCCCTCGACGTGGTCGAACTGGTGATGGCATTCGAGGAAGAGTTCGGGGTCGAGATTCCGGACGAAGCGGCCGAAAAGATTGCGACCGTCAAGGATGCCAGTGAATTCCTGAAGCAGAACCTGGACAGCTGATGGCCCGTCGGGTTGTGGTCACCGGGGTCGGCATGGTCTCGCCCCTCGGGATCGGGACCGAGCCCACGTGGGATGGTCTGGTATCCGGCAGGAGTGGTGTCTCCACCATCACTCGGTTCGACACGTCCGACTATTCCGTACACATTGCCGCCGAGGTTGATGGATTCGAGCCCTCCGACTGGATCGAACCCAAAGAGGTCAAGAAATTCGACCTCTTCGTGCACTATGCACTGGCGGCGACGACCATGGCGCTTGAGAGCTCGGGCCTCGAGATCACTGACGAGAACGCGAACAGGGTCGGTGTCGTCATAGGCTCCGGCATCGGCGGGTTTCCGGCGATCGAGCGCAACTACGGTGCGCTGCGCGATCGAGGCCCGCGAAGGGTCTCGCCGTTCTTCATTCCCGGTGCGATCATCAACATGTGCTCGGGTCTGGTGAGCATCCGCACCGGCGCCAAGGGGCCTAACGTGGCGACGTGCTCGGCGTGCTCCACCTCGGCCCACGCCATCGGCGACGCGTTCCTCTACATCCGCCAAGGCTATGCGGATGCGATCATCGCCGGTGGTTCCGAGGCAGTAATTACTCCGACGCCATTGGCGGGTTTTTCCTCGATGCGGGCCCTTTCGACCCGCAACGACGAGCCCGAGCGGGCGTCTCGGCCGTGGGACAGGGACCGCGACGGTTTCGTCATGGGCGAGGGGTCTGGGATCGTGATCCTCGAAGAACTCGAGTATGCGAGGAAGCGGGGAGCACCGATTCTCGGCGAGGTCCTCGGCCTCGGGATGAGCTCGGACGCCTTTCACATTTCGGCACCGTCCGAGGACGGCGATGGAGCTATTCGGGCCATGCGCGGCGCCCTCGACGATGCATCCCTTAACCCGGAGGCTGTGGATTACATCAATGCCCATGGCACCGCGACGCCGACCGGGGACATCGTCGAGACCAAGGCCATCAAGGGTGTGTTTGCTGACCACGCCCATGAGTTGATGGTGTCCTCCACGAAGTCGATGACCGGTCATCTGCTCGGCGCCGCGGGAGGTTTCGAATTCGGTATCGCCGTGCTGTCAATGGTCCACGGTGTGGTGCCTCCAACGATCAATCTCGACAACCCGGATCCCGAGAACGATCTGGATTATGTTCCGCACACCGCCCGCGAAGCCGACGTCAAGGTGGCGATGACCAACTCCTTCGGGTTCGGCGGCACAAACGCCTGTCTGGTTGTTGGCAAGATCGACTGAAGATGTCCGTCACAGCGTCTGCACATTCGTAGAAAAGAAATGTCGTCAATCACACAGGCGTGGATCAGGGGTTTCACCCGTTTCTCGAACCGGGTGGATCTTTACAACTTCGGGCGCTGGCTGGTCCTTGCCCTGCTCGTGGGGGTGGTCGCCGGGCTCGGTGGTGCCCTCCTCACCTGGGGAGTGGACTGGATCAGCTCGGTTGTCCTCCACGATGTCGTGGGTTTCCAGGTTCCTGGCCACGGTGAGGCGGCTGAGGCAGGCTGGAACTTCCCTGAGCGTCCGTGGTTTCTCCTGTTGGTACTGCCATTGGTTGGCCTGGTTGTGGGCTGGCTCGTGCAGACCTTCGCGCCTGAGGCCGAGGGCCACGGGACCGACGCGGTCATCAACGCATACCATCGAGAGCGGGCGGAGCTCCGCAAACGGGTGGTGCCGGTCAAGCTCATCACCTCGATGCTGACCATTGGAGCGGGTGGCTCGGCCGGTCGCGAGGGCCCGGTAGCGCAGGTGGGTGCGGGGTTTGGATCCTACCTCGCCGATCTGCTGCGGCTCGGTTACCACGACCGCAGGGTTCTCGTGATCTCGGGGATGGCGGCCGGTATTGGGGGGATGTTCAGAGCGCCGCTGGGCGCCGCCCTCTTCGCGGTCGAGGTCCTGTACTCGGACCCGGACTTCGAGTCTGAGGCCCTCATCCCGGCCATCATCTCGTCGATCGTCTCATACATCGTTGTGGCGTCCTTGACCGGATGGAACTCCATCTTCCACACCGCTGATATTCACTTTGCCCGACCGCACGAGCTTGTCGCTTACCTCGTTCTCGGTATGGTGGTGGCTGCCGTCGGAGTTATCTACGTCAAGGTCTTCTACGGAATGCGTGACAATGTCTTCGCCCGTATGCCGATCCCGAACTGGACTAAACCAGCCGTCGGCGGGTTCCTCCTCGCGATCCTCGCCCTGGCGGTGCCGCAGGTTCTCGGCGGCGGCTACGGTTGGCTGCAACTCACCCTCGATAATCAGTTGCCGTTGAAGATACTGATCCTCCTGCTGCCGGCCAAGATTCTCGCCACGTCGCTCACCATCTCGTCCGGAGGGTCCGGCGGTGTCTTTGCCCCATCGTTGGTGATCGGTGGTGTGACCGGGGCAATTTTTGCGGATCTTGTCGGGCGGGTCGCGCCGCAGATCGCGCCGCCGACCGCGGCTTGCGTGCTGGTTGGTATGGGTGGTTTCTTCGCCGGTGTCGCCAAGGTGCCCATCGCATCCCTCATCATGGTCGCCGAGATGAGCGGTTCCTACGGCCTGCTGGTGCCGATGATGCTGGTTTCTTCGGTTGCCTATCTGCTGACGCGTGGGGTCTCGATTTACGAGGCTCAGGTTCCGGGGCGGGTCGACTCGCCCGCCCATATTGGCGAGTTCCAGATCGACATTCTCGAGCGACTTACGGTGCGCCAGGTGATGGAACCGGACCAGAAGGTAGTCTCGGTGCACCCGGGTGCGTCGTTTGACGCCGTTCTCGAGATAGTTGGGGATGCCGATCAGGAGGCCTTTCCTGTTGTTGACGAGCATGGGATCGTCGAGGGGATGTTCAGCCTCAACGATGTCCGTCGTGTGATGGCGACACCCGAGGTGTGGCCGCTACTCGTGGCTTCCGATCTCGGCGTTACTGCCCACGGCATGGCCTACCTCGAGCCCGACGACGATCTCCACACCGCTCTGCAGCGTTTCACGGCCTTCAAACGTGAAATCCTGCCGGTGGTTGACGGTCAGCCGCCGGCCCCCGTCATCGGTGTCCTCCGCCACCACCAGGTGATGGAGGCCTACGACAGCGAGATCAACCGCCTCCGAGAAGAACACGCCGACTAACACCGCGTCCGTGCCCGCCCGCCGTCCCTGAAGTTTGGCATTCAACTAGACCGAGTGATCATCCTGCA
>JAOZUP010000456.1 GCA_029938595.1 Thermoanaerobaculales bacterium
AATTCCGAATTCAATCCGTGCCCACCGGTATACTCTCTGGGATGCCGATGACGAGCTCAGGCTGGGGACGGAAAACCGGCGTGTACGCCGCGTCGGTTGCATTCGCGCTCCTCGCGGCGGTCTTGGCGGGGCTCGGGGCGATCTCGGTGCCCGAAGCGATGTGGGCGGCGGCCTCGGTCGCACTGGCGTTCGTGCCGACCGGTTGGTGGGGTAGTGCGGGCTTCCACCGGCGTGCTGCCGAGGCGGCGCTGGTGCCGGCCGCGTTTGCCCTGACCATGGTCGGCGGCACGGCCATGCGTTGGATGCTGGTGCCTCCGCTACTCCTGCTCGCGGCTTGGACCGCGGTTGCGGTGGCCTGGGAGCGGACGCCCATCCACCGCCGTCCCCTCCTTGCCGCCTTCCTCGGTCTGTCGGCCCGGGCCGCGGTTGGTCTCGGTTTGATCGGTTTCAGTGCGTTTGCGACTGGCGTCACCCTCGTCGTGGCGGCGGTCGCGCCGTGGGCCGCGGCCCGCCGCTCGGGACGGCGTGCTGCCGAGCTTGCGGCCCTTGGCGCGGCGGTCATCCCGTGGCAGCGCTGGCCGTTGATTACGCTGGCGGTCCTCGCCGCATGTGCGGCGTGGGGCGTCTTGGGAGGTCGGCGATCGCACGACGTGGTCGTTCTGCGCTGGTTGCCGGGTGTGGGCGCAGCCGCTCTGTTGGCGGCGTCCCTCGCGCCGTGGGCCGGGTTCCCCGTCAGCGAGATCTTCCCCGCCCACGGCTGGCTCGCTCGGGCAGCGGTTGTTCTTGCACTCATCATCACGCCGCGGTTGCGTCCCGGGCCGGCTGGCGCCGTCTGGTTGTTGGCGACGCTCTCCCTCGGTCCGGCGCTGGCACCCTCTCCGGAGCAGCGCGCCTTTATTCTCACCGAGGAGCTGGGCGAGCTGAGGATGTCGGCGGGGAGCGAAGATCCCTACGTCATCGACCTCGCCGTCCGCAATGGCGACGATCTCGCGGACGATGTGCCGCTGGCGGTGCTGCGCTTTTCCGGTGCCGACCATGTCGTGCGGACAGGCGCGGACGGCGGAGAGACGGTGTGGCGTCCCCGGGGTTCGGGGCAGTCCGCCCGTTGGCGGCCAGCGGTGCGGAGGTGGTTTGCAGTGCCCGCTGGTGAGCGCCCGGTTCTGTATCGCCACCCGGATCTTCCGGACGGGGTCGAGGTACGGGTCGAAACCCTGGGTGTGGCGCGGGCGACGCCGCCCCGCGACTGGGCGTTGCCGGCGTGGCTGCTGGCTGCGGCACTGGCGGTCGCGGTCATTGAGGTCGCGTCCGGAAGCTGGCGGCAGCCGATTGCCGCGTTGCCCTGGCTTGTGCTTATCCTCGGCTCATTGGTTGCGCGAGCGCCCGTGGAGCCCCTGCGTCTGCTTGGTGAGCGGCTGTCGGTGGACATCGCCCTTGCCGCTGTCCTTCTGGCCTGGCTGCCGGCCGCTCGGCGCTGGCTCGGACGACGACAGGTCTTCATGACGGTTGCCGCACTGCTGGTGCCGCTGGCCCTCGCGACCCCCCACCTGACCCTGCCCCTGTACGGCGATGAACCCTTTCACCTGTTGGTGATGGACTCGCTGGCCACCGACCACGATCTCGACATCGCCGACGACCTCGACCTCGAGCACAAACCCGGCAACGCTCTTTACGCCCCCGGACGGCCGCTCTTCCACTCGCCGGTTCTCGGCGCACTGCTGCTGCCGGGGTACCTGTTGGCCGGCCGTGCCGGGGCGTTGGTCTTGTTGGCGCTCATGGGCGGAGCACTGGCGGCGTTGATCGCGAGGCGGGCGCGAGCCCTTGGGCTGATTGAAGCGAGAGTCGGATTGCTGGTGCTGTTGCTGGCCGCGACCTACCCGGTGGCGACCTTCGCCACCCAGATCTGGCCGGAGCTTCCAGGCGCGCTGGCGGTTGCGGCGCTGTTGGTTCTGGTCGCCGGGCCCCGGGGCGGGCGTTGGCTGGGGATGTTGATAGCAGTCGGCGCGGCGGCGATCAAGACCCGTCTCGGCCTTCTGACCTTCCCGATCGCGGCGGTCGCCTGGCTGCGACGTGGCCGGGTACGCGGGCTGGTGATGCTGGGGGCAGCCACCGCCGCCGGCCTTGGCATCGGTTGGCTGACCATGGGCCACCCCTTTGGACCCTACCGCCGACTCCACCACCTGATCCCCGACGATCCGGGGCTGGTGGCGCGGGTTCTCGGCGGGCTGGCGTTCGATCCCGCGGGAGGCCTCGCCTTCACCGCGCCGCTGCTGCTGGTAGCGCTGGCCGGGGTGGCAGCCCTGTGGCGCCGCGGCGGGCCGGGGGAGCGCGCCCTTCTCGTTGGCGGCGGACTCACTCTGGCGGCCCTGCTTCATTCGAGCGAGTGGTACGGCGGCGGCGCGCCGCCGGCGCGGTACCTCGTGCCCATGCTCCCGGCCTTCGCCCTCGCCGGCACGATGCTGCTCATCCGGCCGCTGCCATGGCGGCGGCTCGGCTTGGTGCTGCTGCCGCCGTCGGTGATCGCGTGGTGGGTGCTGATCACCCGGCCTCACTACTCGGTCAACCCGGGAGACGGCGGATACTGGCTCGCCGACGCATTGTCGCGGCGTTTCGCTGCCGACGGCCGCGCGCTCTTCCCGTCGTTCCTGGTGCCAAACACTGCGACGTGGATCGTACCTGTGGTGATGGTTGGCATCGTTCTCCTCGCGGCGTGGCTGGCGACCCGTTCCACCGCTGCAGCGGCGGTCATGAGGAGGAGCTGGATCGCGCTGTGGCTGGTTGCGGCGGCAGGTTTGGTGCTGACCCTCGGCCTCCGGTTTGACTCGGTGGTCGAGGTTGAGGCACCCCAGGTTCGGAAGAGCGGCGGTTCTCCAATGCCGCCGGCGGGCACGGTATCGCGCTTCAGCCACCGCCGGGCCTGGCGACTCGATCCCGGAAACCGCGTGACCGTTCCCCTCCATCTGCGGAGCGGCACCGAGGTGGTCCTCGAGGGATGGCTGATGGGAAAGGCTCGGCACCGGGGGTGGTTGGAAGTGCGGTGGGATGAGGGTGACACGGTGGTGATCCCGTGGCGGGGCGAAGGCGCGACCGAACGGGTGCCGCTGCCACCGCCGCCCGGACCCGGTCACCACCGGCTCGGAATCACCCTGCGGTCCCCGCCACAGGGAGCCGCAGCGCTCGATCGCCTGGTGCTGAATCCTGGCGAGGAACCTCCAGGCTAACTCTATGACGCCCGCCGTCCCTGAAGTTTGGCATTCAACTAGACCGAGTGATCATCCTGCATG
>JAOZUP010000457.1 GCA_029938595.1 Thermoanaerobaculales bacterium
CACGTCCGGATCTGTGGGGGGCCCGGGCGGGCAACCGCCCGGGTCTACCCGACTCACAATTGCACAGTTGTCAGCCTGAGGGTGCCGCGTCCATGTGCAGATAAGGGGGAATCGGAAATCGAGCGATCGGCGCAAATTAACGAATGGTTGAGTGCCAGCCCCAACGTTCGTAACGATTATTGTCGATCGGAAGGAATCACATACTCCGCCGATACTGCCCCCCGACCTCATACAAAGCATTCGAAATCTGCCCCAAAGAGCAACTCCGCACCGTCCGCAACAACTCCGCAAAAATATTCCCACCCCCCCTCGCAACCTCCTGCAACCTCCTCAACGCCCCCTCAGCCTCCCCATCATGCCGCGCATGGAAGTCCTCGAGATGTGCCAGCCGCGCATCCTTCTCCTCCTTGGTCGCCCGGGTGAGTTCGGGCTCCGGGGCATCCTCGCCATCCTCCGCGATGAACATATTCACACCCACCAGCGGATACTCCCCGGTTTCCTTGAGGCGCTCATAATGCAGCGACTCCTCCTGGATCTTCCCGCGCTGGTACATCGCCTCCATCGCCCCAAGGACGTCACCCCGCTCTGAAAGCCGCTCGAACTCCTCGAGCACGGCCTCCTCGACGGTGTCGGTGAGCCACTCGACGATGTGCGAGCCCTGGAGAGGGTTCTCGTTCTTGAGGAGACCGAACTCCATGGCGTTGATGAGCTGGATGGCGACGGCGCGGCGGACGGACTCCTCGGTGGGGGTGGTGATGGCCTCGTCGTAGGCGTTGGTGTGGAGCGAGTTGCAGTTGTCGGCCATGGCGAGCAGGCCTTGCAGGGTGGTGCGGATGTCGTTGAAGTCGATCTCCTGGGCGTGGAGCGAACGGCCCGAGGTCTGGATGTGGTACTTGAGCTTCTGCGAGCGTTCGTTGCCGCCGTAGCGGTTGCGAATGGCGATCGACCAGATGCGCCGCGCCACCCGCCCGATGACGGTGTACTCGGGGTCCATGCCGTTCGAGAAAAAGAAGCTGAGGTTGTGGGCGAAGTCGTCGATGTGCATACCGCGGGCGAGGTAGGTCTCGACGTAGGTGAAGCCGTTCGACAGGGTGAAGGCGAGCTGGGTGACGGGGTTCGCTCCGGCTTCGGCGATGTGGTAGCCGGAGATCGACACCGAGTAGAAGTTGCGGATGTCGCGGTCACAGAAGAGCTGCTGGATGTCGGCCATCATCCGGAGCGCGAACTCGGTGGAGAAGATGCAGGTGTTCTGGGCCTGGTCCTCCTTGAGGATATCGGCCTGGACGGTGCCGCGGATGACCTTCATGGTGGCGTCGAGGATCTCATCCCACTCGCCGTCTTCGAGGAGAGGTTCCAGGGCCTCCCAGTCCCTGCCGTCGACCAGCGGCTGGAAGGCGGCCTCGGGCTCGGCCTTGAGCCGCCCCGACTCGATGAACCGCTTGCGCGCCTGCTGGCGGGCGGCGGCGTTGAAGAACATGGCCAGGATCATCGGCGCCGGGCCGTTGATGGTCATCGAGACCGACGTCTTCGGGTCGCAGAGGTCGAAGCCGGCGTAGAGCCGCTCCACGTCCTCTACTGTGCAGATCGAGACTCCCGCCTCGCCGACCTTGCCCCAGATGTCGAGGCGGGTGTGGGGGTCCTCGCCGTAGAGGGTCACCGAGTCGAAGGCGGTGGAGAGGCGGTTGGCGGGCTGGCCCTCGGCCAGGAGGTGGAATCGTCTGTTGGTGCGCTCGGGGCCGCCTTCGCCCGCGAACATCCGGGTCGGCAGCTCGGCGGTGCGTTTCAATGGGAAGACGCCCGCGGTGTAGGGGAAGGCGCCGGGGACGTTCTCCAAGAAGAGATAGCGGAGGATGCCGGGCCAGGTCTCGCGACGCGGGAGCTGGACCTTGGGCACCTCGGTGCCGGCCAGGGACTTCGTGGTGAGGGGAACGTGGATCTCCTGGCCCCGCACCGTGTATGTGAACTCCCGCCCGGCGTAGTCCTCACGGATCCTCGGCCAGGCGGCGATGAGCTCGCGCGAGTCGTGCTCGAGTTGGTGGGCGGCGCTGCGGATCTCGGCGTCGATGTCGGCGAGCTGGGGCTGGGAGTCGGGCTCGTCGGCGGTGATCTCCTCGAAGAGGCTCCACAGGTCTTCGATGTCGCCCGACCCTTCACGGCCACCGAGGATGGCGCGCGCGCCGACGAGCTGGTAGAGCCGGTCGGCGACCCGGATCTGGCCCTCGGCCCACGCCTTGTAGTCGCGCACGGCGCGCGAGATGTCGCGCAGGTAGCCGGCGCGCTCGCCGGGGATCACCGGGTGGCGCTGGGGCTCGCCGGCGGGCTCGGCGGCGGTGCCCTCGAGGGTCCAGTCGTCGCCGAAGTCCTCAGCAAAGCGCCGCACCAATCCCTGGTAAAGGGCGTTGACGCCGTGGTCGTGGAATAGCGAGGCGACGGTGGCGTAGACCGGCAGCTCGTCGTCCGGTGGGCCGTCGAAGAGCTGGTGGCTGCGGCGGTACTGCTTGCGCACGTCGCGCAGGGCGTCGAGGGCCTGGGGCCGGTCGAACTTGTTGATGGCCACGAAGTCGGCGTAGTCGAGCATGTCGATCTTTTCGAGCTGCATGGCGGCGCCGTACTCGGGGGTCATGACATAGAGCGAGAGGTCGGAGATATCGACGATCTCGGAGTCGGCCTGGCCGATGCCCGAGGACTCGACGAGGATCAGATCGAAGCCCGCCGACTGGCAGAGATGGATCGAGGCGCCGATATTTTCGGTGAGGGCGCGGTGGGCCTGGCGGGTGGCCAGCGAGCGCATGAAGACGCGGTCGGAGCCGAGCGCATTCATGCGGATGCGGTCGCCGAGCAGGGCGCCGCCGGTCTTGCGCTTGGTGGGGTCGACCGAGAGGATGGCGATGGTGCGGGTTGGGTGGTCGGCGAGGAAGCGCAGCACCAGCTCGTCGGTGAGCGAGGACTTGCCGGCGCCGCCGGTGCCGGTGATGCCGAGGACGGGCGCGGGTGTCTCGCGCCTGGGCGTGTCGACCGGCAGGCCCTCCTCGATGCGCGTGATGGCGCGGGCGACCGCCAGCCACTGGTTGACGCCGGTGCCGAGGGGGCCGGTGGAGTCGAGCTTGGCGGGGTCGAAGTCGGCGCCCTCGATCATGGAGTCGATCATCCCGTCGAGGCCCATCTCGCGGCCGTCGTCGGGGGAGAAGATCTTGGTGACGCCGGAGTCCTCGAGCTCTTTGATCTCGCGCGGCACGATCACTCCGCCGCCGCCGCCGAAAACCTTGATGTGGGACGCGCC
>JAOZUP010000458.1 GCA_029938595.1 Thermoanaerobaculales bacterium
TGGCTTGTCCCGGCGGAGTGAAGAGCACGAAGCTGGAAGCGGTGCAGTAACCCCATCTCCCGGGATCTCTTGCCGCTGATGCCGGAATGCGAAACCTGCTGAGACTCCTTCACCGACCCTTGACCAGATCGCGGATTCGGAACGAACTTTTGATTTTGAAGTCGATCACATTGCTGGAGGTTTTGAACTCTTCCTCAATGGTCGAGCGCGAACGCTGCCGCTGGTAGCTCAGATCGACGGTCCAGTTTCTGTTGATGACATAGCCGAGGCCGATCGACGCTCTGTTCCTCTTGGCGAAAAACTCCGGGATCTCGTCGATGATGTCGGCGAAAAACTCGACCGCAAGCGGCACGTAGAAGGCCCCTGGTTCGAGGGTGTATTTGTTGAGGGGAATCTTGGTGTCGAGGCGATAGCGAAGCCGCATCGCGAAGTTCCACCCGTCCGCCTCGGTGAACCGCTCCTCGAGCCGCAGCCGATGAGTCAGCACCCAGCGCCGCACCACGCCGAAGCTATCCGGCCAGAACGCTGTGCCCTCCTGGTAGAGCCGGAACTCGAAGAGGTCTTCGATCTCCGGCCGGAAGGTGTAGAACAGGCCGGTGCCAACCGCAACGCTAAACCGTTCGGCGAAATCGTAGGACACGCCGCCCTTGATGTAGGGCTTTTTCCACTCCCCGAAGAAATCCTCGGTGGACAGCAACTCGTCGTAACCCAGCCTGGTGAAGACACGGGTCTTTTCTCCGACCTTGTGCTGGTGTTGGTAGGAGAGCCAGAGCTGGGTCCGTGTTTCCTCCTCCTGGCCCGACACGGGGAGCGAGACCGCCAGCAGCAGCGGCACGGCCAACAGCACTCGGGTCGGGCGACGTGCGGCCGTCATAGGATGATGAGCGCGCCCGCAGCGGTCGGCAGCACGGGATCGCTGGAAAGTACGTCGAGGATTGCGTTCATCATGGCCAAGCTGACCCGCCCCCTTTGATTTGATCCGCCCATTAGGAGTTTCATTGAGGCTGAACCGGGTGTGTACCCGGATTCAGAAATGTACTCCGACAAAACCCATCACGCCGCGGTAGTTGTGTCGCATCGAGGCGAGGATATCCTCCTCGAGCGCGAAGTCGAGGTTGAGGGAGTTGAACCCGCCGCCGACGCTGAAGTGTTTCGAGAATCGCCAATCGAGCAGCGCATAGCTGTCCTGAAACGTCCCACGGTAACTCCCGGCTTCGAAAACCAGAACGTCAAAAACAGCTACGAGGCTCAGCTTCGGGGTCGCCCGATAGACCAACCTGAGTCCGACCACCGGCAGGGGGGCCGTCGTACCTGCCGTTCCTTTGACCTCGCCCTCGGCGTTGAATCCCGCGCTCGCAGCCACGTTGAGACCGACGTTGAAATCCACGACATTGAGACCCAATGAAGCCCCAAGAACCACCTTGTCACTGTCATAGAACAGCCACGTGTAGGCTGCCTTGAAGACCTTGACGTCGGAGAAAGTGTTGATGACGGCCCCTACGGGGAACTCGTTTTCGCCGATCTCGATGGTTCTTTCGAGGACGATCTGATTGTCCCGGCTGATCCGAAAGTAATTGAAGTTGACCTGATGGCGCCGCGAGAAACGATAGGTGAATATGCCACGAGGTACGGTTACCGAGTCGCCCAGCCCGAAGTCCTTGGACAGGTCGATGAAGGCGCCGACCGGAAAGTTTTCGGATCGAACAGTGATGGAGCTATTGATCTGCCCAACCCAAAAGACGCCTAGCCGGACTGAACCGTATCGATAGTCCTTTGTTTCCCCGGTTTCATCTTCGGCAAACGCGCACGGGCTGAATAGACCGGCCGCCAGCACGAGCATGATGAAAAACGTCTTAGTCCTCATTGGCTACTGCCTCCTGAGTCACCAAAAGTTCGCCGAAGGTATGGCTATAGATCTGCCACATCGCGAGAAAGAGCGCCGCAATGACCGGGCCGATCACGATGCCGACTGCACCGAAGAGTGCGAGGCCGCCAAAGGTACTCAGAAGGACGACGAGGTCCGGCATCTCCGTGTCTTTGCCGACCAGCAGCGGGCGCAGGAAGTTATCGACCGTGCCGACGACGATCGCGCACCACACGAGCAGGCCGATCGCCGGGAGGGTATGGCCCACTGAAAAGAGGTAGATCACCGCCGGCACCCAGACGAGGGCGGTTCCGATCCCGGGAATGATCGACAAGACGGCCATGACCGTGCCCCAGAACACGGCGCCCTTGATGCCGACCGCGGCCAGGGCCAGTCCCGCAAGACCGCCCTGGACGATGCCGATGACGAGGGTGCCCTTGAGCGTCGCCCTCGAGACTGACACGAACTTGTCGAGCAAGAGCTCCTTGTCGGCCTCCTCGAGCGGGAACAGCCGCATCACCTGATCGAGGATCTCGCGGCCGTGCATCAGGAAAAAGAACATCGAGTACAGCATGATGAAAAGATCAAACAAAAAATGCAGCGTGCCCTGGGCGGCAGCGGAGAGGCTGTTGACGAGGAAGGTGCTGACGGCGCCCGCGATCTCTCCCATTTTCTTCGTGATCTGCTCCCTGTAGGGTTCCAGTCGGTCCCAGAACGGGATCCAGTCGAGGGGCGTCCCCGGTTCCTCGAATTTGTGGAGCAGCTCGGTCACCTCCGGTCGCACCGACCGGCTGATCTGCACGGCCTCCGTCGCCACGACCTCGGAAAACAACGCCAGCGGAGCGACGACCAGCAGCAAAACCACGATCAGGGTCGCCGCCGCGGCAACCGGCTTGCGACCGCGGAAGAACCTGAGCAGGCGGGTGTAGAGGGGGTACGTCAGGCCGGCGGAAATGGCGGCCACGACGACCGCCATGAGCAAGCCCCAGATCAATCGCATGAAAACGGCGGAGATCAGAACGAAGAGAAGAACAACGGTAGCCCGTTGCAGCGTCCCTCGGGTCTGTTCGTTGGCTGTCGACATGGGTCCTTCCTTTCCGGCTCCAACACTGAGTCCACTCCCTCACTCATCCGAACCGAGGCATTCTGCTCTTCAGCGTTGTTCCTCCTGGGGGTCCTCCGCAGGTGCCGGTAGATTCGAATCGACGTCCTCGAAGCTTCCCCCGAGGGCGAGGTGGAAATTGACCCGCGTGATGAGTCGACCGCTGCGGATGTTGACCACGGCGATCCGGGCACCGACCACCCGTGCCTGCATCTGAAGCACCGACAGCAGATCAATCTTGCCGACCTCGAACTGGGCCTTCGCCAGCTCCCAGGCCTGCTCGTTCTCGTCGAGAACCTCAAGG
>JAOZUP010000088.1 GCA_029938595.1 Thermoanaerobaculales bacterium
TCGAGGCGGCGGGCCAACCGCTTGCAGCGAGCCTCGTGTACCGGGCGTTGCTCGACTCGATCCTCGCCCGCGGGGATACCAAGGCCTACCGGCATGGGGCTCGATATCTCGCGGCTCTCGGCATGCTGGCGGGATCGCTGAGCAGCTGGCAAGGAAAAGCAACCCATGACGAGTACGTCGCCGGACTTCGCGAGAGACACGGCCGCAAGCGGTCATTCTGGAAGCGCGTAGAAGAGGGAGGTTAAGGTGAAGTTTGCCGACCTGGAGTATGTCTTCGAGTTCATCAATGCGGGAGACCCGTACGAACATGAAGCATTTGTCTCGCGTTCCACGGGAAAGACGTACATTCGTTCCGATGTGGCGGGGATCGACGAGCTTCCCGAAGACGTCATGGGGAACGATGACTACGTGGAGATCCCCAACAAGTACGATCTCGACCTCGGGAAGGACCTCGTCTGGCAGTTCGTGGATCGTCAGATCCCGGGATTGAAGAACAAGGTTCGGGAGATCTTCTCTCGGCGAAGCGCCTATGCCCGGTACAAGATGTTTCTGGAGGATCTCGATCTGCTCGACGCGTGGTACCGGTTCGAAGGCGAACGTACCAGGGAGGTGCTGCTGGAGTGGGCTCGTGAAAAGGGCATTTCGATCGATGACTGAGGCAACGGCGGCAGGCCCGGTCTCCTACGAGGGAACGCCTACGCCCGCTCTACTGCGCTCCCTCCAACCACAGTAGCATCGGTGGGTATGCCGAGCTGGCGCTCGGCGGTCCCAGGGTCGGTGGCCTCGAGCCGTGTCGTAACCCTGCAGAATCTGAGAAAATAAAGAAGTCTTTACTTTCTGGAGAAGATAGTAAAGAATAGTTTTCTAACGGGAGAGGTCATGAAGAGGGTCACCGGCACGTACGAAAAGACGACGACCGCGGGCGAGGAGGTCCGGGCGTTTATCCCCTACCCCCTGCCGCCGAAAAGACCGGCGCTGCAAATGGACTCGTCGATGTTGGAGGCACAGCGTGCGGCGGAGGCGAGTCTCGCCCACTTGGCCATGGCCGGGGAGATGGTGCCTTCAGTCGACTGGCTGGTGTATGCGTTCGTGCGCAAGGAAGCGGTGCTTTCGTCGCAGATCGAGGGCACCCAGGCCACCCTTGAAGACCTCCTGACCTATGAGGCAACCAGCCGTGGCGAGGCGCCATCGGGATCTGACGTTGACGAGGTGTGCAATTACCTGTCGGCGCTCTCGTACGCACAGTCCCAGTTGCGGCGGCCAAAGGGCCTGCCGCTCAGCATTCGTCTGCTCAACCAGACTCACCGCCGCCTGATGGCGGGGCGGCCCGGGAAAGATGTACGGCCCGGGGAGGTGCGGCGCAGCCAGAACTGGGTCGGCGGGACTCGCCCGGGCAACGCGATTTTCGTGCCACCGCCGCCGCATGCCCTAGGTGATGCGCTCGCCGCGTTCGAGCGGGCGATGCACGCGAAGGACCGGGTGCCCCCGCTCATCAGGTGCGCCTTGCTGCACGCCCAGTTCGAGACCATCCACCCCTACCTCGACGGTAACGGACGCGTAGGCCGGCTGCTGATCACCCTCCTGCTCGAGCGTTGGGGATTGCTCGCGGATCCGCTGCTCTACCTCAGCCTGTTCTTCAAGCGCCATCGCGAGGAGTACTACCGCCTCCTCAGCGCCATCCGTACCGACGGTGATTGGGAGGGGTGGGTCGCATTCTTCCTCGAGGGGGTGCGGGTCACCGCGGATGAAACGACGGCCACGGTGCGCGATCTTTTCGCTCTGGTGAGCAGTGACCGTGCTGCCACTCTCGCCCATCCGGCCACTACGGTCACGGCGGCACGCCTTTTCGAGGAGTTGCCGCAACACCCAATCGTCACGGTGGCGGGAGTGACGGAGTTTCTAGGAGCGACCAAGCCAACTGTCGGCAAGGCGATCGGCGCCCTGGTCGACGCCGGCATTCTGGTGGAGACTACCGGGCGCCGCCGCGACCGCGTCTTCAGCTACGCGGCGTACCTCGACCTGCTTCGTGAGGGCACCGAGTTCGACACAACGTAGGATGCGCGTGCACGTGCCACGTCAGGCTCGAAAAATGCCGAGCTGGAGCTCGGCGTTCCCAGGGGGGCGTTGTGGACTAGCGATACACCTCGCGGCGTTGACCCACCCGCACGACCGAGATCAAGAGGTCGCCACCCTGGTACGCGTAGATTATTCGGTATGGGCCGACTCGAAGACGGCGGAAGCCCTTCCACTCAGCGCTCATGATCGATCCCTTGTGGGGATCGTCACGGAGGCCTTCGACCGCGGCAACGATGCGCTCGCGTTCACCCTTCTGGAACGCGGCCACCTCTTTGACGGCGCGCCGCTCCCAGCGAATCTGAATTTCAGCCGAGCTCGAGCTCTTTGCGCACATCTTCGTGCTCGATCCACTCGGCGTCAGGATCCCGGAATCGGCTCAGGGCCAACTCAAGATCTTCGCACTCGTCGATGTGGCGTTCGAGGGCCTCAACGATGTACGAGGTTTTCGATCGTTTGGTCGTGCTCGCGAGTTGCTCGAGTCGCTTGGCGAGCTCATCCGGCAGTCGAACGGTCTGACTGACCACGGTGCACCTCCGTAATTAATGTAAGATAAGTATTACAGATTGTCAAATCGTACGCGTGCCGGGTCAGACTCGCGGATTGCCGAGCTGGAACTCGGCGGTCCCAGGGCCGTCCCGTTTACTTTCTGAGTCGCCTGGACTGCCGAGCTGGGGCTCGGCGGTCCCAGGGGGGAGCACAGATGGTATCCTCTGATGCGGCGGCTCCGCCGAACGCCGGCGACGGCCGGTAAGAGGGAGGCAGCAGTGAAGCGAGCAATCGTGGTCATCGCCCTGGCGGCCGTTCCGGTCTTCGCAGACGACGTCTACCTCCAGGGAGGCGGCCAGATCACGGGCGAGATCGTCGAGCAAACGGAAGATTCCGTGACGGTCGATATTGGCGGGGGTGGGACCATCACGGCGCATATGTCGAATGTTGTCCGCATCGAAAAGAGCACCTCGCCACTCCAGGAGTATCGGGCGCGAGCCGCGAAGATTCCCGCCGGCGATGCCGAGGCGTGGCGGAAGCTCGCACGGTGGGCAACGGGCGAAGCGCTCTCGAGCCAAGCGGGGAAGGCCTACTCGCAGGTGGTCGCGATCCTGCCGGACGACCAGGAGGCGAACCGCGCGCTCGGCCGGGTCCAGGTCGATGGGAGATGGGTCACCGAGGAGGAGAGCTATCTTGCCCAGGGCTACGTGAAGTTCGAGAACGAGTGGATGACCCCGGCCGAGAGGCAATCAATCCTCGCGGATCGGAAGGCCCGCGCAGAGGCGAATCGCCAGGCGAACGCCGCCAAGATCCAGTCCATCGAGGCCGAGCAGGAGGCGGAGAAGGAGCAGAAGGCGGCCGATACCGAGGCGTTTCGGCGCGACGGCTTGCCACGGGTCGGCGATCCGGTCTACTGGGGCTGGGGGGGCGGGCCCTCGTACTGGCCCTCTCGATCGCGAGACTTGCAATGAATCGGGAGGCACCCATGAGACGTTACTTGAAAGCACTCCCACTCCTCGGCGCACTCTTCGCGGCGTGCTCCTCACCCTCGCCGGTCGATGAGATCGTCAGCTCGAATCTCGCCGCCCGTGGGGGCAAGGAGCGGATCCAGGCTCTGCAGTCGATCCGGGAGACCGGGACGGCGACCGCGAGTGGCGGACGGATCGCACGGGTGGTCCGAGAGATCAAGCGGCCAGGTCTCTTCCGGCTCGAGTTCTCAACCCAGGGGACGACGAGCGTCTTCGCGCACGATGGCGAGATCGGCTGGCAGGTCGCGCCTCTGCAGGGTCAGTTCGAACCCCAGGCGACAACTCCGGAGACCGACATGGCGGCGGGGGCCGACCAGCGGGACATCGAAGGCCCTCTCGTCAACTGGCGTGAGAAGGGGCACGTGGTTGAGCTCCTCGGGCGTGAGACCCTTCCCGGCGGAGAGGCCTTCAAGCTCAAGCTGACGCTCACCGATGGTGCGATCCGCTACGACTATGTCGACGTCGCGTCGCACCAGATCGTTCGTTCCGACATCACGCGGATGATTCGGGGACGCCCCGTGCAGCTGGAAAACACGTTCTCGGACTTCCGGGAAACGGGCGGGCTCGTCTTCCCGCACCTCATCGAGACCCACGTCAAGGACCGGCCCCAGATCCTCAGGATCGCGGTCAAAAAAATCGAGCTCGACCCCGACCTCGACGACGCCCGGTTCCGGCTTCCCCGGTAACGCCTGAGTGGTCGAGAATATTCAAATTTTGTGGATTTCACTCTCAAAGTGGTTAATCAGGACGAAAATCAGCCAGATTTCTGATTATCTCAGTCTCCATGTGGTCCCAATATCTCGAATCATCTGACCTGGCACGCGAAAAATGCCGAGCTGGAGCGCGGCGGTCCCAGGGGGCCCATCTATTGTCGTGGTCTCCGTCCTCCACTTTTGAAGGGTGCCAGACCTCTTAACGTCTCGAGAATCCAGAAGATAAGAAGAAAATATTTGATATTAAAGAGGATGTCTGCTATGTTACGGCGTCTGTTGCCGGCCAGCGGGGCCGGCTTCTGTATGGGTGGACGCAGTGTTCACCACAATTCGCGAGACGGGCGCGCCCCAGAAAGGCAGCGCTCAGGGAGAAAAGAGAGAGTATGTCGAAGAAATTGTTTGTTGGAAGTTTGAGCTGGGACACTAACGATGAGGGCCTGCGCAATGCGTTCAGCCCCCACGGCGAGGTCACGGAAGCCGTTGTGATCAGCGATCGCGACACGGGTCGTTCGCGTGGTTTCGGCTTTGTCACCTTCGAGGACGACGAGGCGGCTGACAAGGCCGTTGCAGCCCTCAATGGTACCGAGCTCGACGGGCGCACCATCCGGGTGGACGTTGCCCAGGCCAAGCAGCGCTCCGGCGGCGGCGGCGGCGGCGGCGGCGGCGGCGGTCGCGGCGGCTACGGCGGCGGCTGGTAGATCCCCTTTACATCAACCTTAAGACCCCTCCCCCGCGGGAGGGGTTTTTTATTGCTGAAGGCGCGACATATACCCCCCACCCCCGGGGTCAGGGCTCACGCCTCGATCAGGGTTTTCAGATCGGCGAGCATGGTGTCGGCTTGGCGCTCGTTGAGCTTGACCACCACCTTCTCAGCTAGCCCGCCTAAGGCCGGCACCGTGATCATGTAGTCCGCCTGGAAGGTGACATCCGTGGCGCCACTGTGGGCTTCCATCAGCCAGGTGATTGTGCTCCCGGTGTCCGTCTCGGCCTTGCTCACCAGCTTCTTGTTCAGGATGGATTCGAATCGACTCCCCACTCCCTCGAAACGGAGACCAGCCATTTTTTGGGTCCAGTGATAGTGTTTGTCCTCGTTGGGCAGATCGCGGATTTCGGATACCTCGATCATGTTCGGCCAGAACTCGGGGAAGGGAGCCTTGTCCTCGAGGAACCTGAAGACCTCATCGACCCGTGCGTGGATGGTTATCGATCTGCTGAGGGTCACCATGGCTCCCTCCCTTCTGTTTCACGAGGGGGAAACATCCCACCTTGTCAACGCCTTCGGCAACACGGCCATCTTGGGATCCTGGCCGCGGTCATCCGTCCGCGGAGGAAGCGAGAACCCGTGGCTTTCCGGCGCCGGCTTTCGCCGGCTGTGGCTTTGTCTTTGCACTGGAGAATATGGGTTCCGGGGTCGGACAAATCAAGGGTAGCCCACACTTCTCACCAGATCTCGGACGAGGACGGCGATAAATCCACTGTTATCTACTGTCGACTGCTGTTGACAGTCAATCGACCCTTGGTTAATCTTGAAGGGTGTCTGATGAATCCACCTATACCCTGGACGAGATCGTAGAGCGTACGGGTTTCGACAAACGCACGACCTCGTACTACGTCCAGAAGGGCCTGCTGCCCAAGGTCGGCCGGCGCGGGCCAAAGACGCGATACCCGCAGGTCTTCCTCGACCGACTGATGTTCATCAAGATGATTCGGGAACAGCAGGATCGTGGAGAGATCGACAACCTCACCCTCGCCAACATCCGCGACCTCCTTGACCAGGTCCGCCCCGAAACGATCGCGGAAATGGTCAACGGTCGCGACTCCCTGAAGAAGATTGAGGCACTGAGCGCAGCACAGGGGATTGTGCTGCCGGCCGGCACCGCGGATTCGGCCGATGAAAATGATGTGGAAGCCGAGGCATCGGAGGCCGAGCAACCCGCATCTCCTCATCAGCAATTTATCGATGAGTTTTCCGACGTGATCGAGGTGCTGATCAACGACATGTGTGCGGACTCAGACTCGGCTGAAGCCGACCTTGAACCGCCGCCGCCGCCGGTTCAGCAGGCCGAGGACGTACCCGCCGAGCCCGAGGTCACCGAGGAGGAGCCGGCCGAGGCTCCGGCCGACAACAGCCCGAAGCACAACGAGTACGACGGGGCGATGGCCTCAGAGGAAACGAACGACGCCAAGCCCAGGGATGGCTTCCCCAAGTTCGACGAGGACGACCGGCTGGGATGGGCGCTCGCCAATCTCCAACGCGCGGTGGACATCCCCCGCCGCAACCGTGGCACCACCGAGTGCTGGCACCGGGCGCGGATCACTCCGGAGCTGACGATCTCGGCGCGAAACCTCCGCGACCACGACGCCCACCGGTTGGATGCGGTAGCACGGATGCTCAAGCAGATTCTGTGGCAGGCGTGGGAGGAGTAGGCCGAAAGGATTTCGGATTTCGGATTTCGGATTTGCCGCCCGCCTACTACCCAGATTCCAAATACCAGATTACGGATGACGGGATTCTCCGGAACTGGTATCCGGCATCTGGTATCCGGCATCTGAGCCGTCAGGCGCTCGTCCCCTTTCGCTTCATGAGGTCGAAGCGGATCATGTACTTCGTGTCGCGGCCCGGAACCGGGAACCCGATCAGCTTCATCCGGCCCCAAAAGTCAAACAGATTCGCCTCCTTAATTTCCTCGGTCACATCCCACGAGAGGTTGCCCAGGCTGACCTCGTGCTCGCGGCCGGCCGTGTCCAGGTAGGTGCCGATCACCTTGACCGAGGGATCGCCGTACGCCGGTTCGAGATCACCCTCGAGCTGCAGCCAGCGATAGCCGCCGCGGAAGAAACGCTCGACCCCCTCTCTGCGGGCGGGGCCGTTGAGACCTTTGACGGTGCAGTGGCCGGTGAAGACTTCCCAGTCGCCGGGCCTGTTCTGGTCGATTCGCATCGTGCTCTGTGAGCTGGAGAAGGTCTGCGACTCCTCGTAGTACCATCCGCCCTCGTTCTTGACGATGCCCGCCGGCTTGATTCCTCCGCCGGCGGCCTTTTCGCTCCTCGACTTGAAGAGTGTGGACAGGATGCTCATGACGTCTCCTCGGATCGATTCCTAGTCAAAATTCACCAATGCCAGTTTCGCCCAACTCAGATCTTACCACAGATATTTTCAGTGTGTCAAATCACCCCCAGCATTTCCGATCTTCGTATTTCTCATGTAAAATCTTCCCTAACGAGGAGGATCAACATGAGGAAGGCCAGCCGGCTCGGTCTCGGACAACGAATCAGAGACCTTCGTGAATCACTCGATATGACCCAGGCCGAACTCGCTGACGCGGCACGCATGGACCAGAGCCTGCTGTCGAAGTACGAACGTGAGGACGTCAGCCCGAGCTGGCTGCAGATCGAACGCCTTCTCGAGGCGCTGGGGCAATCACCGTGCGCCCTCTTCCCGGAGTGCTCCGCCGAGTCGGAGGCCGAGGACAGCTTCTTCTCGGTCAGCTTTTTCTCGGGTGAGCCGAAGGACCCGTCGGCCATGGGCACCGCCACGGCGAAGCTCCGGGTTCACCGGGAGGCGCCGTTCGTCAAGGTCTTCCATCTGCCGCCGATCGACAACCGGTACATCATCACCCACTCCGAGGACGACATCATGATCCCCGACTGGTACCCAGGGGACTGCCTGATTATCGACACCAAGTACGAGCCGAAGGCCGGGCGGGTCGTCGCCGGCTTCCTCGACGGCGAGCCGACCACCCGCCGCCTCGTGCGCGACGGCAAGAACCTCATTCTCGTCGCCTCCAACCGAAACTACCCACCGGTGCCGTTCGATCCCGAGAATTGGATTCACACCGGGGTCGTGGTTCACGCCGTGCGATCCATGATGAAGAGGTACTCGGGGTAGCTCCACAACAAAAACCACCCGGAGCCCTTGTGGGGCAGGCGTCCCGCCTGCCAGGGGTGGGTGGCATCAGGGTAACTCGAACAACCGGCAGCCGGGACGGCTGCCCCACAAAACTACCCGGAGCCATTGTGGTGCGTCCCGCCCGCAGGCTAGCCCTTGACGACCCACCCTTTGCCTCGGAGAAGCTCGCGGATTCTGTCGCAGTGGTCTCCCTGGATCTCGACGTGGGTCTCGGCCGCCTTGCCGCCGCTGCCGCAGGCTCGTTTGAGTTCGCCGGCAAGGTCCCCAAGGAATGTGCGATTGTGGGGCAGGCCCTCGACCACGGTCACGGTCTTGCCCTTGCGGCCCGCCTTCTCGATCCGGAGACGGGCGGTGATCCGGTCTGGGACGGGCTGATCTAGCGTCTTCGAGCAGCGGCAGCTCTTAGACGGCCAGCCGCAGATCGGGCAGACCCTCCCCTTGTCGCTCGAGTAGACAGTGCGGCCTTTCCTGGAAATCATCGTATGACTTTAGCCTATTGACTTGTATTTACACCTTATTTATGCCATACTTGATTTCCGGACACGCGGAAAGGGAGAGCCGTTATGGAAATCACTGCCGAACACCAGGAACCGCCGAGTTATCCGCATCCCCTGCAAGTGCTGCCAGAGGATCGGTCCGAGTGGCCCGACGATGCCGGAGAAGCCCGCCGACAGCTGCAGAAGGAGCTCGATCAATGGTGCCGGGAGCACGACTGCTCGATGGTAACCAACTCGTGGGTGGCCGAGGAAGCCGTACGGCAGGGGTGGTGATAGGCCGCCAATTTCGGATTTCGGATTTCGGATTTTCCAGCCCCCCCCATCTACCGGAAGAAACACAGCGAGAACCGGTGAATTTCTTCTGGAGGTCGCCAGCCACGACCTGTCACTGCGTAGCCCGACGGGCAAAGCCGAAAGCGACGATGGACACATAGCCTGGGACGTCATCCCGCCGACGGCAGCGATTCGTGGCCGAGGCCGGCGATTTCCGGACATTTCGTCAGGCGTTCACGAGCTCTCTTGCCGCTCTGATGATGCGGTCGACGTTTGGCAGCGCCGCCTTCTCGAGGTGGCGGGCGTACGGCAGGGTGTCTTCGACGCAGACACGATCGAAGCGTGGTGACAGCCCTGCCTCGAGGCAGACGGCTGCCAGCTCCCCCGACAGACCGTACTCGCGGTAGTCCTCGTCGACCGCCAGCAGGCGTCCCGTCTTCCCGACCGAGGCGACCACGGTTTTCACATCGAGGGGGCGCAGCGAGCGCAGATCGAGGACCTCGCAGGAGATGCCATCACTCTCGAGTATCGCCGCCGCGGCCAGGGCGCGATGGACGCCGACCGCGACCGAGGCGATCGTGAGATCCGCACCCTCGCGCCGTACCGCCGCGCTGCCGAATGGGATGGCGTGCGGCGGGTCGGGGACCACACCTCGCCCACCGTCGGCCGGGACATCGAAGGTGACAGTGTCCCTGCCTCCCCTACCTAGGAACTCGAGGCACTCCTCGGACAGGAGCTTGGGCTCCATGAAGATCACCGGCCCGTCGTGAGCCAGGGCGGTGGTCATCAGCCCGTAGGCGTCCGCAGGGGTCGAGGCCACTACTACGGTGAGGCCGGGGATCGACGCCAGGCTCCCCCACAACGACTGGCCGTGCTGGCCACCATCACCGTAACCGGCGCCCGAGGGGGCGCGGACAACGAGCGGCGCGCGCCACTTCCCACCCGAGAACGCCTCGAGCTTGGCGATATGGTTGAGGATCGCGTCGAGGGCGACGGCGATGAAGTCGACCATGTAGAGCTCGACCACGGGACGCAGCCCGGCCATGGCGGCGCCGGCGGCGGCACCGAAGAACGCCGCCTCACTGATCGGCGCGGCCAGAACGCGGTCAGCGCCGAAACGGGCAAAGAGCGGCGCCCGCAGCATCGGCACATCCTCACCGATGAGAACGATGGTCTCGTCGCGCACCATGGCGTCCTCGATGGCACGATCGACCGCCTGGCCGAAGCTAATAACCTGCACTTCTCACCACCTCGCGGCTGCGGCCCGCGACATGCCGCCATCTGCGGCGGTTGCTCCCATCGTGGTGCTCGACGTACTGCTAAGTACGCCTCCGCGCCCCTCAGGTCGCAAACACCCCATCTCACAACATCTCGCGGGCCTCGCTACGCGACGTGGTGAGAAGTGCTGGTTACGTTCAGCCATCGGAGCCCTCCCCCACGTCGGCCAGCGCCTCGGCAACCGCGGCTTCGATTTCGGCCGCGACCTCGGCGTCGATCCGGTCGCGCTCGGCCTCGTGCTTATTCATGGTCTTGTAGACAGCGAGGATCGGGTCGCCGCGACGCTCGCGGGTGCCACTGCGGCGCGCCTTGGCCATCACCGACATCATCTGTGTCACGCCGCCGGCGCGGTCGGCGAGCCCTCCCCCGCCGCGAGACACGACCGACGAGAGGACGCTCCCAAAAACCTTCTTGCCCTCGGCGATGGGTTTATTCGCCATCCGAATCAGCGGGTCGCCGAGGAAGTGCCCGTCGAGGCGAGGACAGGTCGCGAGGAGAAAGCTCGGGCCCTTGCCGCAACGCGCTCGCTCGATCTGCTTGGCCGCCGCCTTGTAGACCGCCCGCACGTCTCGGCCGTTGACCGTTTCGGCGCGCATCCCAAAACCCTGCGCGCGTTCGACGAGGCTGCCGCCCGTCACCGAATCGGAGGTGGTGGTGATCGCCCAGCCGTTGTCGATGCAGATGATGACCAGGGGCAGCCGCCAGGCAACCGCGAGGTTGAGGGTTTCCAGCGCCATCCCCTGGTTCATGGCGCCCGCGCCGGTGAAGGCGACCGCGATGGCGCCCGGACGCAACCGGCTGTTGGCGAGGGCGAAACCTGCTGCGGTCGGCAGCGAGGCACCGACAATGCCCGAGGTCGCTGCCAGGTGCTCCTTCGAAAAGAGGTGCATGTGGCCGCCCCGACCGCCGCACAGCCCATCCTCCGCGCCCAACAGCTCTCGCAGCATGGGCGCCAGAGGCACGCCGCGCACCACCAGTGCCGGCGAGCAACGGTGGGTCAGCGCGAGGCCGTCGCCGTCTCCAAGCTGAGTCACTACGCCGGCCGCCACCGCCTCCTCACCGGTGCCGAGGTGCATCTCACCGGAGATGAAGCCGTGGTTCCACAGATCCTCCACGGCGAGCTCGTACGCACGGGCTCGGAGCATCTGACGGTAGAGGTGCGGCAGATCCATCGTTTTGGGTTCGCTGGAGAGAGGATAGCACCGCGGTTTGAGTTAGGAATTAGGAATTAGGAATTTCGGATTTCGGATTTCGGATTTTTCCACCCGCCCTCCTGTATCGACTTTCGAATCGTGCATCTGCGATTCGCTCCGATTGCACCTCTCCCGGTTCCGAAACGTCGTGGTGGCGGGCCCTAAAGGACCCGCCTACAGGTCTCTTGCCACCTTTGTAGGCGGGA
>JAOZUP010000089.1 GCA_029938595.1 Thermoanaerobaculales bacterium
CCCGACCGAGCGGAGGGAGGAAAACGCGGCCAGAGGTCCGGAATCGGCGCGATCCCATACAGGGTGGGGGGCTACGGCCCAGGTCGAATGCAGCCCGCCGGCGCGCCAAAGGCGCGCAGCGGGCGAGGTCGGCGGCTCCGATGAGAGCTTGCTCTCGGAGGAGACATCGGCCGAGGCCGCGTGGCCGCGGTCGAAGACCGTGGCCGGCGGGCGGACACGAGTCGAGCAGGATGGTGGGAGTAGGAACGGGGCTGCGCGTGTTGGCCCTGACAGGAGTTGTGAACATGGCCAAGATGGAGTTCGCGGAGTTTCCGCACAACCACGGCATCGGCGCGATCGACCGGGTGCTGACCGACGTCGTAGACGAGCTGCAGGCGCAGGCCGAGCACCTCGCCACACCGCTGCGAAAGACCTTCACCGGCCACCCACTGCCGTCCCGTACGGAAGTCGTGCAGATGGTGGAGCTGCTGAGGGCGGTGATCTTCCCGGGCTATGTGGGCAGCCGCGATGTGACCGAGGAGAGCCTCGGCTACCACATGGGCGCGGCCCTCCACCGCGCGGCGATCATCATGATCGACGAGATCCACCGCGGGCTGTGCTTCGCCTGCGAACGGGAAAAGGGCGACCGCGTGCCCGAGCAGTGCCTTGGCCAGGCAAAGCAGATCACCGAGCAGTTCCTGCGGCGGCTGCCCGAACTCCGCCGCCTGTTGGCCCTCGATGCCGTCGCATCTTACGAGGGTGACCCCGCAGCGCCGAGCCCGTCGGAGGCGATCTTCTGCTATCCAGGCGTCCTTGCGCTCACCTGCCACCGCATCGCCCACGAGCTGCAACGACTCGGAGTCCCACTGATCCCGCGCATGATTACAGAGCACGCCCACAGCCTCACCGGCATCGATATCCACCCTGGGGCGAGGATCGGCGAAAGCCTTTTCATCGACCACGGCACCGGCGTGGTCATCGGCGAAACCTCGGTGATCGGAAATCGAGTCAAGATCTACCAGGGCGTTACGCTTGGCGCCAAGAGCTTCCCGCTCGACGACGACGGCAACCCGATCAAGGGTATCGACCGCCATCCGGTGATCGAAGACCACGTCACCATCTACTCCGGCGCGACCATCCTCGGACGCGTGACCATCGGCAACGGCGCAGTCATCGGCGGAAACGTGTGGCTGACCAGGGACGTGCCGCCGGGCGCAAAGATCTCGCAGTCGAAACCCACGACCGAGCGTTTCGAGAATGGCGGCGGCATTTAATTTCGGATTTCGGATTTCGGATTTGCGGTCCCCCCGCTTGATTCCTACGCCGGGAAGCCTCAGTCGGCGTGGCGCTGTTGCGGAGGGCCTCGTCGCGAGGGCCGCGAGACGTGGTCAGCTGGTGCGCGCTTGCGCACGCCAGATGGCCGCGTATCGCGGGCCGCAGTAGAGGCCCGGAGCGACACAGCGCCATGGGCGGCGCAGCCGCCACGCCGACCTCGGGGGCTCCAGGACTGAACCAGGCCCCGCGGAGCCGCAGCGAAGCGAAGGCGGAGCGATCGTGCCGCCGTTGGGCCTGTGACGGCGTTTCTCCGACTGGAGCGAGGAGGGACAGATCTGGTGATCGTACCGATCGAGCAGAGGGAGGAAAACATCGTCATAGGTCCGGCGCCGGCGCGATCACAAAATAGGTGGAGGTGGGTCGTTCGCCAAGAGGTAGCCCGCCGGCGCGCCACAGGCGCGCAGCGGGCGAGGCCGATGGCTCCGACGAGAGCTTGCTCTCGGAGGAGACGTTGGCCGAGGCCGCGTGGCCGCGGTTGAAAACCGTGGCCGGCGGGCGGGCACGGAGACGAGTACGGGTCGAGAACGACGCGACTTATCGCGCGTAGTACGGGGTGGAGCCGGACTCGTGGTCGGTATTGTCGAGGACCCTCTTGATCTCGGGCACCTCCTCCAGGATGGCGGTCTCGATCCCCTCCTTGAGGGTGACTTGCGACATGCCGCAACCCTGACAACCACCACCGAACTGAATGACGGCGGCGTCACCGTCGACTTCGAGGAGCTCTACCCAACCGCCGTGACCGGCGAGCGACGGCGCAATGCGCTCGTCGATCACCTTCTGCACCCGTTGCGCGAGCGGGTCATCCCAGCTCACCTCGGCCTGCGGATTATTGAACTGGAACCCGGTCCCGCTGGTATCGGTGACGAAGTCGACCGAGGCGCCCTCGAGCCACTCGGCGCTCTGTGGGTCGAGATAGACAGTGATCGAATCCTGGTCGACGACCACATCCTCGTCCTTCGTCTCGCCTTCCATCATCAGTGCCAGCTCGTAGCGAAACTGGTGCTTGCCGAACCGGTGCGCCACCACGCGGACGCCGAGCGTTGGAGTCTCGCTCAGGTCCATGTACTCACGGACCTTCTCTCGCGCGGTGTCGGTGAATGTGATCATCTCTGTCCCCTTTCGCATTCGCCGCAAGGCGGCGTGCCCATGCTACCAGAAAACGTTGTAACGTTTGAACGTTCAAACGTTTGAACGTTAGCGTGTGCCCAGCACCGCCGACACCGTGGTCTCCTCGCCGCCCCGCGAGACCGTCACCTCGACCTTATCGCCAGGCGCGTGGCTCTTGAGCAAAGCCGAAAACGAGCGGAGATCAGCCACCGCCTCGCCGTCGAGGGCCACAATGACGTCCCCGGCCACGATGCCTGCCTTCTCAGCTCCGGAGCCCGGCATCACCTGTTGGACGCGGACGCCTTTGCCCTCGAAGGAAAAATCGGGCATAGTGCCGAGGCTCGCCCGTCGCTCACCCTGCCCAGCCGTCGCCTTCGGCGCTAACGGTGGACCCGACTCGCCAATGGTCACGGTCAGCGGGTCGGTGCGCTCGGCCAGATAGCCGACGGCTTCGTGCGCCGCCGCAGTCACCGTAACCATGCCGTCGGCATCGATGGTGTCGGCGGTGTCCGACGGCCGGTGATAGTCGGGCGTCGGACCCGTAAAGAGCTGGACCGCCGGCACCCCGTTCTCGATGCACGCCACTTGGTCCGAGGCATCGAGGGGCTCTGAGACCACCGCCACCGGCGCCCCCGTTGTGTAGCCGACGCCCATGAAAATGAAGCGCCACTCGCGGGCGGTATCGGCATTGAGGACGAAGAGCTTGCCGTCCGCGAGCCGCCCCACCGTGTCGAGATTCACACAGGCAAAGGGCCGGACGCTGGGGGGCATCGACTTCAGCAGATGGCGGGAGCCGACCAGACCCGCCTCTTCACCGGTAACCACCGCAAAGACCACGGGCCGCGGCCGCGGCGGCTCCGCCGCCATGGTCCGCGCCAACTCGAGCAGTACCGCAACGCCGGAGGCATTGTCGTCGGCCCCGGGGTGGATCATCCCCTCATTTCCGGAGCGAACATCCGGCCAACCCCGACCGAGATGATCGAGGTGGGCGAGGACCAGAACGGGTTGATCGGCCAGCTCGGGGTCGGTGCCGGGCACCCGCCCCACGAGGTTGACCAGCTCCATTTCCCGCTCAGGTTCACCTCCGGTCCAGAGCCAGCCCTGGCGATATGCCTGGTCGCCGGCCGCTTCGAGACCACTCTCGGCCAGCCACGCCTCGACCATCGCGGTTGCTTGAGCGAGGCCCTCGGAGCCGAGGCCTCGTCCCTCGAGCGCCGGGTCCGCGAGAGCAGCCACCACCCGCCCCAGCGCCTGAGCATCGTACGCCGGAGGCAGCTCCGCCAGGGGCGCCCTCTCCGGCAGCTCCAGCGGCGGCATTTCACCGTCCGAGAGGTTGCGAACCAGCGGCGATGAGAGCGGTTGCCACATCCCCTTGGCCACATTCTCAGGCTCGTCGCCCCGGAAGCCGAGGTAGGAGTACCGTGTGTAATGCGGCAGCTTGCGGGCGAGACCGGGAATGGCATCGACCGGGGCTGCGGTGATCCAACCGACCGCGGTTTTCGGGTTGCCCGCGGCCCGCGCCACCAACACCAGTGAGTGATCGCCGCGGGTCAGCGAGTCGCCGGCCAAACTCACCGATTCGGCGGTCAGCTCCACCCCCTGTTCAGCCACTCGGCGGGCAATCTCGCCCCCGAACAAATTGTCCCACCCAAACACCCAGGTCGGATTGTCGGGCAACTGCTCGATGTCGCTGTCAAGAACAACGCGCGGCTCGTCGGGCCGTGCCCAATCCGCAGCCAGCTGCCGCCACGCAGCCGCCTCCTGGTCGCCCGCCCTCGAAGGGAGCACGTACAGAGGATCCTCCCCACCGAAGATGGTCGACAGGGCCGGCGGGACCTCCAGCGGGTCCAGGCGGCGCATCACGTCAAAGGCCGGATCCACGTCGACCCGCAACGGCCGAGTAGCGCACGGCACCTCGATAATGCAGTCGCGTCCGCATGATCCGGCTTCGGCCCATATGGGCTCCTCACGACCCTCGACTGTCACAGCCACTGGCACCGTGACCGGGAAGGGGTCTTCCTTCTGCACCTGGCGCAGATGGACCATCACCCGCCACGGCGCCTCGCCGGGCGCGCCCTCCTCGACCCGCGCCTCGTGGATCTCGATCTGCGGCGCGCCGGTACGCTCCACCCACTCCTTGACAAAGGGAACCCAATCGCCCCCGGTCTCGTCAGTGAAGGCATTCGCAATGTCCGTAAAGGAGGCGCGTGTGAATCGGTGCTCCCGATCAAAGCGGGTCATTGTCGCCAGAAACTCGTCGTTCCCCACCGCACGCCGCGCCATGTGGAAGAGCATCAGACACTTGCCGTAGCCCACGGCTTCCGATGCGGCGGATGAGCGCGATCCAAACTCGGTGAGCGGAAAATCCTCACCCGTCGAGACCATGTCTGTGAACTTCTTGAGAGTTGCCCGGCGGTAGGTGGCGCCCCCGCCACGCTGCTCGGCAAAGAGGTGGTCCGCCATGTACGCCGTGAGGCCCTCGCACCAGTTTCCGGTTTCCGAGTCCACGTAGAGAGAGTTGCCCCACCAGTTGTGGAGAAGCTCATGGGGGTATGACGACGTGAGGATCCAGGGAAACCGGATCACCTGCGGACCGAGGAGCGTGAACCCGGGCATCCCGTAACCCGTCTCCCAAAAATTCTCCACGAGGGCAAATGATGCGTAGGGATAGGGCGGCAGCATCTCCTCATACAGCTCGAGGTAGCGCGCCGTTGCGTCGAGAAAGCGCTGAGCGAGGGAGGGGTCGTCCTCGCGAAGGAACGCGAAGACCTCCACCTTGCCGGCGCTCCTTGCGTACTCGTGCCACGGCCCCGCCACGAGGTAGATCTCCTCGGTCGGGTGGTCGAGCTGCCACGCCGTCACGCGAAGGCCGGCTTCGGTGATCTCGTGCCGGGTGCGGCGACCCTGGGACACCACGTCCCACGGCGGCGCCAGGTCCTTGACCTCTAGCTTGAAGGTCAACAGGCCGTCACCAAACGTCGGAACCCAGAAGCTGGTGCCGGCGAGGAATACACCTCTCTCGTCGATCAGGCCGGGGGTTTCAGAAAAGCTCCTCTGGTACTCCTCGCCCTGGGTTGCCAGCTCATGATCGATCCGACCCCTGTACACGATCTCCACGGGCTCCTCCGCACCTTCCTCCCTGAACAAGCGAAATCCCTCGAGGGGCACGTTTTCTGACACCGTCTCCGTTGTGGCGTTGATCCCGAAGAAGTCGGCCTCGACAGGTCCCGCGACCGGTTCCAGACGCCAGCCCGGGGTTGTAACGCGCGGCGCCATCCCGGCGTGGAGCACGAAGTGGTAGGCCCCGTTCTCGTCCGCCACCACCGCCCCGTTCAAGCTGAGATCGTCCACAACGGCAACGGCCTGCTCTGCCGGATCGATTCGGACTTCCAAATCGTGGTGGACGATTTCTGCAGAGAATCCTGCGGCTGCAACGGCCCACACAACAGACACCAACACACAAACGCGTCTCAGAATCATGACGCCTCCTGCCGACAGTCTACTCGATCGGGGATCGGCCAGGCGCTGGGTGAGATATGCGGGCTAGGCCTGATGCAGGTGGACCTGAGGCGCGCCGCAGGATACTATGCGCTTCGACCGAGAACCCCTGATGTGGAGGTGAACATGTTCGCTCGTAAGACCCTTGGTGCCGTGTTCGTCGTTCTTTTGACCGCCAGCGCAGCCGCCGCGGATATCAAGATCGTCAAGATGACTCACCGCGACGGATTCGCCATGATGGGCCAGACCCAACCTCCCTCGGACGTGGAGCAAACCACCTGGATCGGTGCAGACAGGATGTTCATGGATCAGGGTGATACGGCCACAATTGTCCGCACCGACACCGGCAAAATGATCGTCATCAATTACACCCACAAGACTTACAGCGTCCTCGACCTGCCGATCGACTTGGAAAAGCTACTCCCGCCCGAAATGGCCCAGGGATTCCTGGCGATGATGACCTTCGAGGTCACCGTAACCCCGACTGACGAGCACAAGACCATCGGCGAGTGGAAGGTCCGGCGCTACGGCATGACGATGGCCTCCAAGATGATGAGCGCGGAATCGACCATGTGGGCAACGACCGACGTCGATTTCGACCACGAGGCTTTCCATCGCCTGTACACGGAGATGGTCAGCCTCCAACCTGGAATGGCCGACGCGGCCAAGGAGATGCGCCAGATCAACGGAATTGTGGTCGAACAGGAAACCGTCATGACCATGATGGGTAATACGACGGTCAAATCCTCGGAAACGACGACCTCGATCGAGGAGCTTGACCCACCGGCGGGCATCTATGACCCGCCCCCGGACTTCGCCGAGAAGCCATTCGATTTCATGGCGTCAATGCAGAAGTGACGTTGAAACGTTAAACGTTTGACGTTGAACGTTCTAACGTTTCATCGTCCGGAGACCATGATGCTGCGAGCAGGGTCACGTCGTCGTACGGAGTGTGGCCGCAGGTGAAAGCTTCGATCTCCTCGAGAAGATAGTTCACCACATTCTGCGGGTCGGCGGGGGCAGATATCAGACACTCTGCCAAGCGGTCCTCGCCGAAGAACTCACCCTCCGGGGACTGGGCTTCCACAACACCATCAGAGTATGCGACAACCATATCCCCCGGCTCGAACTCGGCCTCGAGGATCCGATGACCGCCTACCCTCAAAGCTCCCAGGGGCACGCGGTGTTCCGGCATCTCGAGACACTCGACGCCTCCTGAAGCACGCCGCACCATGGGAGGCGGCTGGCCCGCCAGCGTGTAGGACAACATCCCTTCGCCGGAACGGAAACCGAGGTAGCCGAGTGCCACAAAGCTGCCCGCCTGGAACTCCGCCCGATTTCGCCCCCCACGGAGGCTGTAAAGCCGTTCGTTGGCAAGGCGGAGGAGTTCCTCGGGCTCGGGGTTGGCAAGCGCCACCGAGTTGAGCACCTCGTGGGCCGCCATCATCATCAGGGCTCCGGAAATCGACTTGCCGGAGACATCTCCATACACCACAACGTGCTCGCCATCCATTCGCCCGGGAAGCTCGGTAAAGAAATCTCCGCCGACCTCCTGCGCCGGTCGGCAGACCGCCGCCAGCTGCCATCCATCTGCCGCCGTCATCTTCTCTGGCAAAAGTGACGACTGGATCGATGCGGCGATCGTGAGCTCTCGTTCGAGCTCCGCCTGACGCGTACGCTCGTCGAGGAGGATGCTCGTTTCGAGTGCGATGGAGGCCTGGTTGAGGAGGCCGCGCAGCAGTTGGAGCTCCTCCTTTTCAAACGCAGTCTGGCCAGCCTTTCCAGACAGCAGGATCAAGCCGACCGCCCGCCGGGTGGTCGCCACCAGACCCACCAGTTCCACCCCCGCCTTCGTCAATTTCGAGCTCAGATCCTCCACGTCGGGGGACAGCAGGCGCAGCGGTGCAAGCTCCTCCAACCGGACCAGCGACCCCTGACGCTTGAGCTGGTCGTGGAGAATGCCGATGACCGGGAGCTCCTCGGGGAGAGCCTCCGGACCGGCCTGTCGCACCAACCTATCCTCAGACAACAGGTACAGGGCCGAGAAACGCAAACCGAGGAGTTCTGGAAGCCGCTCCACCAATTGCGCCACCAGCGGACCGATTTCCACCTCCCGGGTAATGGCCTCGCCCATCTCGACCATGGCGCGCTGCAGGCGAAGGCGCTCGGCAAAGAAAAACCTATCGACCGGGCCTTGCAGCCGCTGTCTCAGAGGCTCGAAGAGGAGCACGATGGCGAGCGCGAAAATCACTGGGAAGTACGGCGAGTCCGCGATTCGGGTGCCGCGGAAGAGGAGCTGGAACGAGGCGATTCCGAGGGCGTAAACCGCAGTCACCATGGCGGTGGTGACGGTGTAGAGCAAGCTCTTGCGCAGGATGACCTGGATGTCCAGGAACCCGAACCGGATGATGGCGTAGGCAAAGGTGATCGGCACCAAGATCAGCGGCACCACCCCGTAAAAGAGGAACCGCTCGGTGTTGAGGAACGACGGAAATGCAACCGCCAGGACAATGAAGGGAACGACCCCGAAAAGGGTGCCGAGAAAGACCAGCCCGGCGCCGCGCCGCTGGAGCTTGTCCGGCAGATAGCGGGCGCTGAGACCGAGGGCGCCGAGGCCGAGCAGCATATAGCCACCCATCACCCACCAGTTGGTCATCGGTGCGCCGCTGATCAACGCGAGTGAGTTCCCGGTGCGCCGCGCCCACAGAACCGTACCCATATACACCAGCGGTGGCAGGAGATAAATGGGCAGCATCTTGGAGCTGATGCGCGCGATCCAGCCGAGAAAATCGGCAACTGGGTCGCGGCGCCACTCCCACACCGGGCGCGGAAAAATCAGAAAGAAGTGGAGAAAGGACGCCGGCAGGAAGAGCAATGCCATGGTTCCGGTAGTAAGAACAAAGGTGTCGACCCAGGAGTACGATGCGGGACGCAGCCGGCAGACCAGGAAGAGCATGAAGAGGCTGCACATGGTGTAGAAGACCCGAGCCGCGGGAAGACGCGGTTGTCGAAGAACGACGAAAAGGCCGACGCCGAAGAAGAGAAACCCGAGGAGGGCGGCGTAGAGATAGGTAGTGCCGCCGATCTGCCGCCGGCCGAGCTCCACCTCGACCTCGAAGATGCTGCCGCCCGACCGCACCAGATAAGGAACCGACTCACCGATGTGGTGCTGGTTCAGAAGCTCCTGGGCGTGGGTCTGGGAGTCGAGAAAGGCCCGGTCGATCCCGACAATCACGTCAGCCGGACGGATTCCGGCACGATCGGCCCCCGAGCCCGGGACAACCGCACGCACGACCCGCGCACCCGGTACATCCGCCTCCAGAATGACGCCGTCATACGGGCGCGGCAGGAACATGTCCGCGACCGAGAGAGCGGCAATCAGGAATGCGAGGATCCCAGGCGCCAACGCCAACGTCAGACGCCTCTGCGAACGCTGCATCATCACATCATACGCTGCCTAGAGGCATCTTGTTCGCGATGAGGTCGCAATTTCCCAATTCGGAATTCTGAATTCGATTCGGAATGCCGCCCACCCAATTGAACCACCAAGAACACCAAGGAGTCACGAACGGGGCAACAAACACTATCGCTAGCGGTATCGCTATCGCTATCGAATTGGGTGCCATCGATGTGAGGTTTCGATACCGATAGCGATTGCGATAGCGATCCCGATCGAGCGATTGGGCGCGGACGGGCAAACCGGGGGCCGAGTGGACGGCATTCCTAATTCCTAATTCCTAATTCCGAATTTCCTACCGTACCCAGCTTGTGTTGTAGTTCAAATCCTCGATCTCCGCGGCAAACGGGGTTGGCAGCAACGGCTTGAAGGTGTCGATCATCACCGCGAGCTCGTCGGTTCGCTCGGTGCCGATCGAGGCCTCGTATGTGCCGGGATGCGGGCCGTGCGGTAATCCCCGCGGGTGCAGCGTCAGCGAACCAGCCCCAACACCCCTTCGCGAAGTGAAATTGCCTTCGACGTAGAAAAGAACCTCGTCACAATCCGGCGACGAGTGCGGATAGGGACAGGGAATGGCGCCGTCCGCGAAGTCCACCACTCGCGGCACGAAGGAGCACACCACGTAGCCGTCGCCGGCAAAGGTGGTGTGGATCGTGGGCGGCAGGTGGATCGCCCCTGTCTTGGGCTGGAAGGCACGGATCGGGAAGGCGAAGGGCCAGACCTGGCCGTCCCACCCAACCACGTCAAAGGGGTCGTGCGAGAGCTCGAAGGCGGACAGCATGCCGCCGTTCTGGATGATGAGCCGATGCGGCGCATCGAGGCTTTCAGGTCCTCCGTCCGGCCACTGTGGTTCGACGAAGTCGTGGTGGGTGTATGGGGCGTACATCGAGAGCTGGCCCTCGGGCACCCGGTACTGCTTCGGGACACGGACCGGCGAACGCCCCTCCACGGTCAATAGCAGCGCGGGGCCGTCGAGCAGCCACCGGTGCGGCAGGCTCTGAGGCACGTAGACGTAATCCTGCGCCGAAAAAGGCACCACGCCGAGTGCGGACTCGACACGGCCGGAGCCCTCGTGGACAAAAACCAGCTCGTCGCCGTCAGCGTTGGCGACCAGGGTCGGCTCGCTCTCCGTGGCGCGGCCGAGCCAGACGCCGATGTCCGGGTTGGTAAACAGCAGCCGCCGCGCGAGAAACGGGCTCCCGCCCGCGCCCTGCCGATCACTCAGGTAGTGCGAACGACGCAATGGCCCGTTCGTCCCAACCTCCGCCCATCCCGGGTGGCGACCAAGGTCCTCCGCGGACTCGACCCAGTGGGGCGGCTCACGGTGCCACATGATCGAATAGATCGACTCGAAACCCATACGGGTGAAGCAATGCTCGAAGGTGAGCGTGCCGTCCACCTCGAACACGGTGTGGGGTTTCTTGGGGATCTCGCCTCGCGTCAAACGGTGGATCATCTTGTCACCTCGCCCCGGTCAGATGAGAAATTAGGAATGAGGAGTTAGGAATTTGGAATGCTGCCCAGCCCTCCTCCGAGATAGCAACAGGTGGGTGGGTAGCTGTCCGCATTCCTAATTCCGAATTCCTAATTCCTAATTCATTCTATGAGCCTGCTCCTGCTTTCAGCTGCCCTTCCGCTGCCACCCGCTCGATTTGGTCGCGCTCGATGGATTCGAAGAGGGCGCGGAAGTTCCCTTCGCCAAAGCCGCGCGCGCCCTTGCGCTGGATGACCTCGTAAAAGAACGGTCCAGCCCCGTCATCACCGTGGAGCAGCCCGCCCTCGACCATGAATATCTGCAGCAGGTAGCGGTCGTCGTCGCCGTCGACCAGGATGCCAAGGCGCTGCATCTCGTCGATCCTCTCGTCGAAGTTCGTCACCTTCTGCCGGGCCAGCCGCTCGGGCAGCATGTCGTAGTACGTGGCCGGGGTGTCCAGGAACTCGATCCCGGAGCGCCGCAGGTTCTCGACGGCGGGCGAGATCACCGGCACGTGAAAGGCAACGTGCTGAACCCCCGGTCCGTTGTTGGCCTCGATGAATGTGTAGATCTGGCTCGCCTCATAGTTGGGAGTCACGGGCTCGTTGTTGGCGAACTTGATTCCGGAGTCGGAGTCCCACATGACAATCGAGGCGAGGCCCGAGCCACCCGATTCCGGGGTGATGTCGGCGGTGTGGAAGTGAATCCGCCAGTACTCGGCAAAGCCCATGACATCGCGCAGCCATGTGACGTGGGGCTCGATGGTGAGGAAGTTCGAGGTGATGTGATCGATGACCTGGAA
>JAOZUP010000459.1 GCA_029938595.1 Thermoanaerobaculales bacterium
GGGCGTAGCCCAACGTGGCTTTCCGAGGGCGGGTGGGCGGGGGGTGGGGGCGGGACGGAAACGGTCGAGGGTGTCCCGTTGCTCGAATGTAGCCCGCCGGCGCGCCGCAGGCGCGTAGCGGGCGAGGCCGACAGCTCCTACGAGAGCTTGCTCTCGGAGGAGACGTTGGCCGAGGCCGCGTGGCCGCGGGCGAATGCCCGCGGACGGCGGGCGGGCACGGGTTGGGCGCTAGCGCAGGAAGCCTGCCAGCGAATGCTTCTTGTGAGACCGCCTCAGTTTGTTGAGGGCCCGGCTCTCGATCTGCCGTACCCGTTCCCGGGAGAGGTCCATGATTTCGCCGATTTCTCTCAGGGTCTTCGGCTGGTCGTCAATCAACCCGAATCGAAGTTCAAGCACCCGGCGTTCCCTCTCGGGAAGCTCGGACAGAGCATCACTCAGTGCACGAGAGAAGCTCTCCCTGAGCAGCAGCTCGTCGGTGTCCGGGATCCCGGTTTGCTCGAGCAGATCTCCCAATTCGGATTCGCCGTTCGCATCTACGGGTTCGTTAAGGGAAAGCGAGGAGCGCGAGGCTCGCGTAAGAACGCGAACGTCGTTGACGGTGATCCCGAGTTCTTCGGAAAGCTCCTCGTCACTGGGCGCCCGCCCGAACCGCTCCCCGAGCAGCGACCGGATTCTCTCCATTCGATAGAGTGTGTTGGCCTGCTTCTGGGGCAAACGGAATGACCCGGCATGCTCCGCGAGGGCGTGCAGGATGGCCTGTCGCACCCACCACACCGCGTAGGTTATGAACTTGACATCGTGTCCTTCGTTCGACGGATCATATTTCTTGGCGGCTTGGATCAGACCCAAATTTCCCTCGTGGATGAGATCGAGAAACGGAACGTTGGGGTTTCGGTAGCGCTTGGCATACGCAACCACGAACCGAAGGTTGGATTCGACCAACTCCCGCAGTGCGTCCTCATCTCCCTCATGGATACGCCGCGCGAGCTCGATCTCACGCTCGTGGACCAGCGGTGGGTAGCGCCCAATCTCTTTGAGGTAGCGACGAAGAGTCGCCACTTCGGCATCCGGCGATGAGCCGCCGCGCCGGTTCATTCGTCGTCCACAACCTGCAAGGTGGTACTCTCGACCTTTACCAGTGAGTGATACCTCGGCAACTCACTGTGCTTTTGCACGGTTCGCCGGATTACCGAGGCCAGCATCTCGTTCTCTTGTTGGAGACGATCGATCTGCGCCTTCAGATTGAGGATGATATCGACCCCGGCCAAGTTCACGCCCAAATCCCGGGTCAGCGCGAGAATCGTCTCGAGGCGCTCACACGTGGTCTCGTCATACAGCCGCGTATTGCCCTGCGATCGGGTCGGCCGCAGGAGCCCCTCGCGCTCCCAAAGACGCAGGGTCTGCGGGTGGACGTCGTACTTCTCCGCCACCCAGGAGATCATCCGATATCTCGGCTTCGACTTCACGACCCCTCCCGACTACTAGCCCGCATTTCTCACAGCTTTCTGCTGCGGGCGGCGATGCACCGCACCCAGCGGTGTTTTCTCGCCTCGGGGTGCTCGACGTACTGTCACGTACGACTCCGCGCCCCTCGGGTCGAAAACCACACTGGGCACTGCACCTCGCCACCCTCGCCACGAAACCCGGTGAGAATTGCGGGCTGGCCCGCATTTTCTACCCGATCTGCTGACTCTCGATCACTCTATCAGAACGAACAGACCGGAGACCTCTTTCCGTCAATGTGGTCTCCGGCCCTCGAACTCCTAACCCGCACCGAAATGCGGTTGAAAGTCATCTGCGGTCAGCGGCCAGCTGTTTGCCAGGCGAATAGCTAATGGCTAACCGCTAACAGCTTCCCCCCGTCAGCTCTGCTCCTCGGCGTCAACGTCGACGTACTCGGCGTCGATCACGTCGTCGTCGGCCGCCGCGGATTGTTCACCCCCATTCGCAGCACCGGCATCCGGTCCGCTTCCGGGAGCTCCGCCGCCCTCGGCGGAGGCGCTCTCGTAGAGCACGGCAGCTACCTGGTGGCTGGCCTGAGTCAGTTTCTCATGCGCCGCTTCCATCTCCTCGACCGAACCCTCTTCGAGGGCCTTCTTGGCCTCCACTAGAGCGTCGTCGATCGATTTAGCGTCCGACTCCGGTAGCTTTTCGCGGTTGTCATTGACCAGCTTCTCGGTCGCATAGATGAGCCCATCGAGTTTGTTCCGAATGTCGATCTGTTGGCGTCGTTTTTCGTCCTCACCGGCATGGGTATTCGCTTCGTCGACCATGCGATCGATTTCCTCTTCCGCCAACCCCGAGGAGCTCGTGATCTCGATCTTCTGCTCCTGCCCGGTGCCACGGTCCTTGGCCGCAACGTGGAGGATGCCGTTGGCGTCGATGTCGAATGTGACCTCGACCTGCGGCACCCCTCGCGGCGCCGGCGGGATTCCTATGAGCTGGAAGCGGCCCAGGGTCCGGTTGTCCGACGCCATCGATCGCTCCCCCTGCAGAATGTGGATCTCCACCTGATTCTGGTTGTCGTCGGCGGTCGAATAGACCTTGGACTTGCGAACCGGAATAGTGCTGTTGCGCTCGATCACGACATCGGTTACCCCACCCAGCGTCTCGACGCCAAGTGAGAGCGGGGTGACGTCGAGCAGCAACATGTCCTTCACGTCGCCAGCCAGAACGCCCGCCTGCACAGCGGCACCGATCGCGACCACCTCGTCCGGATTGACGCCCTTGTTGGGCTCCTTGCCGAAGAAGTCCATCACGAGCTTTTGGACCATCGGAATCCGCGTCGATCCACCAACCAGGATCACCTCGTCGATGTCCTTCGCGTCGAGGCCGGCATCCTTAAGCGCCTGCCGACAGGGCTCGAGAGTTTTCTCCACGAGCGGCTCGATCATCTGTTCGAACTTCGACCGAGACAGACGTAGGGTGAGATGCTTCGGCCCGGAAGCGTCGGCGGTGATGAACGGCAGGTTGACATCAGTCTCCATGGTGGATGAAAGCTCTATCTTGGCCTTCTCCGCCGCCTCCTTGAGGCGCTGGACTGCCATCCGGTCTTTTGACAGGTCAACGCCCTGGTCCTTTTTGAACTCCTCTTCCATCCACTCGATCACGACGTGGTCCAGGTCATCTCCGCCAAGGTGGGTGTCGCCATTAGTCGACTTCACCTCCACCACCCCGGAGCCAACCTCGAGAATTGATATGTCGAAAGTGCCGCCGCCGAAGTCGAAGACCGCGATGGTCTCGTCCTCTTTCTTTTCGAGCC
>JAOZUP010000460.1 GCA_029938595.1 Thermoanaerobaculales bacterium
CGCCGACGATGGACATCAGCTCGGCAACCGTCATCTCCCGGAACGGCCGCGACCAAAAGAACTCGAGCGCGCCGTCGAGGATCGCCTGGCGGGTGCGCTCTGATTTCCGGAGATTCGAGGCGCCGCCGGCGTCACCTTTGGAAAAAAATCTGACATCGCGTCAGAATATACTGGGTCTCGTTCAGAATTGCAAGCCTTTTCCGCCTGGCGGATGCCAGACGGTGCTGTTGAACGTGAGTCGGGTCAGCAGGCTGTTCCGAGGTGAGCACTCGAACGTATCTGAATCGGTGCGATGGCGAATTCGAAGTTCGAAATTCGAATTTCTATGGCGCCCTTGGAAAAAGTAGAACGGCATCGGCATTGCGGCGCGACGCCATGCCCGACGGGCGATTCACGATCCGCCCGTCGATGACCATGGTCGTGGAACCCCCACCGTCGAGGTTGATGGCCGACACGCTTCCGAGCTCGAGCATGAGATCGGTAAGCTCCGGGATCGACATGCCGACACTCTCCTCGGGTTGGCGTCCGTCCACCGTGACGAAGAGCAGCGTTCCATCGGCCCGGACTCCGACGGCGGTTCGGGGGTGCCGGGCGAGGAAGAAAACCCTGGAGATGGACTCTTTCTCGGGCTCGTCGAGCCGCCGGCCCTTCCACAACAGGAGGGGACCTCCGCTCACGATGAACTCGGTCTTCCGCCATTCGCCCTTGGGGTCCGGCAGCAGGGGGAGGAGCTCCGTCTGCACGGACACGTTGGCTCCGCTACGCATCCGGGGCAACATCTCCTGGACCCGTTCGCTGCCGATGGAGAGCACCGCGCCGGCGGGGGGAATCACCGAGCTGCCCGTTCCTTCTCGGATCTCGGTGATGAGCCCGTTCCGTATAAGGACCTCGGCGCCTTCGGAAGAGGTGAGGGTCGTGCGGTGGAACTCCGGCGTGTAGAGAACGATCTCCGAAGGTTCTCGGTGCCGGTTGAGTCCATCGAGCGGGATAGCCTCCCCGTTGGTGAGACGGACCTCGCCGCGGAAAGAGAGCCTCCCGAAGACGGACCGCACGATGCCGTCCCGATCAAAAAAACCCACGGAGGCTCGCCCCCGATCAGGTTCGGAGAGCAATCGACCCCCGATCTGGAGAGCTCCCCGGGAGTCCCCGGCCAGCAACCCTTCCATGTAGAAGTAGCCGCCGTTGATCGCCGCCAATGCACCATGCCGGAGCGCCAGGGCGGCTGTCGTCTCGAGCCCGATGGCGGCATCGTACGCATGGGCTACTCGAACCTCAATTCTTTTCGGATCAACCTCGAGGACATGGATTTTCCACGGTCCCTCAGGATGGGCGAGATCGCGCTCGATCTCCTGGATTTCCAGTGGCAGCGAGAATCCCCGGTCGATGAGCCGCGTCCTCATGTCCTCCGCCTCCGCCCGGTGGGAGAAGCCTGGAATGACAATCCGATAATCCGTGCCATCGGCGTCTGCAACAGCGGAGAAGCCGTTCGTGTGCAGGCGGTCGAGCATCTGATCGGCTTCGGACTGCCGGTCGAAGATCCCGATCAGGATCCGATAGCTCGCTGCAGTGGCGACTTCACCCTCGCAGAGAACGAGGTGCTTCAGCCCCGGAGCGAGAGTTTCGGCCGCCTGCGGCGTTGGGCAGGGAGGGGCCGCCGCAGCCGCAACACACGAAAGGGCCAGGAAGACGAAGGTCGGGGAGATTCGTGACTTCAAGTCGTCACATCCTCGGTCGATTCCGGACGAGGCCAGATGAAGCTCGCACCCAGCCCGGCGGCAAAGGTGACGGCTGAGCCGACCAGCGCGAACCAGGGCCAGGCCAGCGGCGTGGCGAAGAAAATGATGCTCATTCCGGACAGACCAACCACGAGCCCGGCCAACGCCGCCCGCTCACCGACCCGTTGCGCAAAGATGCCGAGGAAGAACACCCCGAGCACGATGCCGGTGGTGAAGGCGGCGATTCCCAGCACGCTTGAGACCACGGACGCCTTCACCCACTGACCCCCGATCCCGACTCCGATCTGGATCAGTCCGAAGACAACGGTCAGGATACGGACCACACGGAGCTGCTTTTTGGCCGAGGTTTCCGAGCCCTTTGCGGAGAAGTAGAAGTCGTTGGCGGCTGCGGTGGCGCAGGAGTTGAGCGAGCTCGAGAGGGTGGACATGGCGGCGGCGAAGATGGCGCCCAGCAAGATGCCCAACAGACCCACCGGGATCTCGTCGAGGATGAACCGCGCGAAGACCCGATCACCGCGATCGAAGGCCGCTTCGGGGGGAAAGACCTGATAGAAGGCGAAGAGCCCAACGCCGATCAGGAGGAAGAGCGCGAACTGGGCCACGACCACGAAACCACCCACCCAGAGCGCTCGCTGGGCGTCCTTGAGGTTTCGAGCACACAGGTAACGCTGCACCATCATTTGGTCGACCCCGTGGGAGCCGAGGGTGATGAAGAGGCCGCCGATCAGACCGGCCCACAGGCCATAGGGCTGGCTCCAGTCGAACGCCAGATCGAAGATCCGCAGCTTGCCGGCTGCCTCGCCGATGGTGACGAGCTGCTCCCAGCCCCCGGGGAGTTTCTTAATAATCAAGATCAGCGCCACGATGGCGCCGCTGATGTAGACCACGAACTGCACGAGATCGGTCACCAGCACGGCCCGGATGCCACCGAAGAAGGTGTAGACGATGGTGGCTACGCCCATGGCAACCACCGCCCAGTGAATCGGGATCCCGGTCATTTCCTGGAGCACGATGGCCGAGAGGAAGAGGCGCAGGCCGTCCGCGAGGCTGCGGGTGATGATGAACATTGCCGACGCCGCCCTCTGGGTGGCGCCCCCAAAACGCTGGTGGAGCACATCGTAGGCGGTGTAGAACGACCCCTTGAAGTACTGCGGCATGAGAAGAAAGACCACGGCGAACCGTCCGAGCAGGAAACCGAGGGGAATCTGCAGCCAGGTCATGTCCCGTGTGTAGGCAAAACCGGGGATGCTCAGGAAGGTGACGGTGCTGGTTTCGGTGGCGACGATGGAGAAGAGGATCAGCCACCAGGGGCGGTCGCGCCCGCCCACAACGAAGTCGGAAACGCTACTGGCTTTCCGGCCGATCCACAGACCGAGAAGGACGACGCCCGCGAGATAGACGGCGAGGATGCTGAGATCGATCGAGCCGATGTTCATGGGCGCCCTCCGGTCGCCGATTTCGAATTTCGAATTTCGAATTTCGAATTTGCCGGCCATCCCCCGGCAGGGGGGGGGGCGCCCCCCCCC
>JAOZUP010000090.1 GCA_029938595.1 Thermoanaerobaculales bacterium
GGGATCTGTGCGGGGGGCGGCCCGCAAGGGCCGTTCCTACCGCGACCAGGCTATGGATCTGCCGCGCCTTCGGCGCTCAGGCACCGCAACGTTTCCGGGTCGGTTTTGTGGTGCAGGCGGGACGCCTGCACGAATTGAATGAAACAAATCGGAACAGATCCGTTCGAAACGACTCTGAGGTTTCTTGAGAGTGCGGGCTAAACGACCTTCCTGAGCAGCGCGACCTGGCGCTCCACCTCCGTCCAGGCGGTGCCGCCGCGGGTTGTACGCCGCTCGACCGCGGCACGTGGATCGAGCCACGGACCGAGATCGTCGGGCAGCAGGGGGTGGAACTGGCGCGCCGCGCCGCCGTCGGCCACGGCCAGGTTGCCGCCCCGCTCCTCGCACCAGTGAACCAGACGCGCAACCACCTCATGTGCGTCTCGGAAGGGAACGCCTTGCTCGACCAGGTGATCGGCGAGCTCGGTGGCGAGACTGAGGTCGCCCGACAGCTCGTTTTCGAAACGGTCGGCGTCGACCTCGAGCGCGCGCCACATCGCGGCCATGAGGCGGACGCTGCCGAGGGTCTGGAAGATCGCGTGGTAGAGCGGCGGGCGGTCCTCCTGGAGGTCGCGGTTGTAGGCCAGTGGCAGGCCCTTTGTCAGGATCAAGAGCGTCTGCAGGTCGGCGAAGACGCCGCCGGCCTTGCCGCGGACGAGCTCGGCGCCGTCGGGGTTTGCCTTCTGCGGCATGATGCTCGACGAGGTGGCGAAGCCCTCGCCCATTCGCACCATCCGGAACTCCGCCGACGACCACAGCACCAGCTCCTCGGCCATCTGCGACAGGCGCGCCATGCAGATCGCGCAGCAGGCGGCGGCCTCCTGCAGATGGTCGCGGGCCGCGACCGCGTCCATCGCGTTCTCTACCACCCCATCGAAACCCAGTCGTTCGGCGGTGGACGTCCGGTCCACGGGGTGGGGGGTGCCGGCGAGCGCGCAGGCGCCGAGCGGGGAGCGGTCCGTGCGTCGGACTGCGCCGGCGAACCGCTCGAGGTCGCGTGAAAGGGCCCAGGCGTGCGCCAGCAGGTGGTGGCCGAGGAGGATGGGCTGTGCCCGCTGGAGGTGGGTGTAGCCGGGGATCAGGGTCCGGCCGTTGCTCGACACGCGGTCGAGCAGGACCCCGATGAGCTCGATCAGGGATTCCTCGATCTCGGCCAACCGCCGCTTGAGCCACAGGCGTACGTCGGTGGCGACCTGGTCGTTGCGCGACCGCGCGGTGTGCAACCGCCGCCCGGCATCACCCACCAGCTCGACGAGGCGCGCTTCCACCGCCATGTGGATGTCCTCGTGTTCCGGTCCGGGTTGCCAGGCGCCTTCAGCCAGCTCTTCCCGGATCTGCTGGAGCCCGCGCGCGAGCGCCTCGCCGTCCTCGGACGTAATGATACCGGTTTCGGCGAGCATCGCGGCGTGGGCCAGCGAGGCCTCGAGATCCTCGTCCGCGATCTCGAGGTCGAGCTCGAGCGACGACGAAAAGTCGTGGAGCAGCCGATCGACTTCCGAGCCGAAGCGATCGCGCAAGCGGCTCACTCGCCCTCCTCAATCCGGCGCCCTGCGAGGGTGCGGAGCCGCAGCGCGTTGAGGCGGATGAAACCGGTGGCGTCCGATTGGTCGTAGACGTCGTCCGCCTCGAAGGTCGCGACCGCCTCGTCGTACAGGGTGTGGGTCTCGGACCGCCGCCCTTCGACCTGGACTCCTCCCTTGTAAAGCCTGAGCCGAGCCTCGCCGTTGACCCGCTCCTGAACCGTGTCCATGAACGACTGCAGGGCGTCCCGCTCGGGGCTGAACCAGAGCCCGTTGTAGACCATTTCGGCGTAGCGCGGCACAAGCTCGTCCCGCAGGTGGTGGACCTCGCGGTCCAGCGTGATCGATTCCACCGCGCGGTGGGCGTGGTGGAGGAGGGTGGCGCCGGGGGTCTCGTAGACGCCGCGGCTCTTCATGCCCAGGAAGCGGTTCTCGACGATGTCGACCCTCCCGATGCCATGGCGGCCGCCGATCGCGTTGAGTTCGGTCAGAAGGGCAACCCCGTCCATCGCCACGCCGTTGACCTCGATGGGCCGCCCGGTCTCGAAGCGCACGGTGATGACCTCTGGTTGATCGGGCGCGTCTTCCGGGTCGGTGGTCATCCGAAATATCCCCTCCGGCGGCGATGACCATGGATCCTCGAGGATTCCTCCCTCGTACGAAACGTGCATCAAATTGGCGTCCATTGAGTAGGCGGGCTTTGGCGCCGCCGGGATCGGAACGTGGTTCGCCTCGGCGTAGGCCACCAGATCAGACCGTCCCTTGAGGTCCCACTCTCGCCAGGGAGCAATGACCTGGATGTCGGGTTTGAGGGCGTAGGCAGCGAGCTCGAAGCGGACCTGGTCGTTGCCCTTGCCGGTCGCTCCGTGGGCGATGGCGTCGGCGCCAAATTGCTCGGCCGCCTGCACCAGGCCGCGCGCGATCACCGGGCGGGCCAGCGCGGTGCCCATCAGGTAGTACCACTCGTATACCGCGTTCGCCCTGAGAGCCGGGAAGATGCACTCCTCCACGAAGGCCTCGCGCAGATCCTCCACTACCGCCTCGCTTGCACCGGTCTCGAGCGCCGCCGCTCGGACCGCGTCCAGATCCTCGTCCATCTGACCGACATCGCCGGTGTAGGCCACCACCTCCGCGTCGTACGTTTCCTTGATCCAGTGCAGGATCACCGATGTGTCAAGGCCTCCCGAATACGCTAAAACCACTTTCATCTCAGCATCTCCTCCAGGCGCCGCCGCAAGGCGCTCGCGCCGTCTTTTCTTTTGGTAATCACGAGGACCGTGTCGTCGCCGGCCACCGTGCCCAGCACCCCGGCGAGCCCGGCCCCGTCGAGCGCCGCTGCCACCGGCCCCGCGCCAGCGGGCAAGGTACGCACGACCAGCAGATTATCGGATGGGGCCAGCGAGACCAGGTAGCTCTGGAGCACCGACACCAACATCGGCTGCCGGCGCCTCGCGGACGCCTCGCCGGCGCCTTCCACGTATCGATCGCGGCCATCCGGCATCAACGCCTTCTCGGCGCCGATCGCCGCGAGGTCACGCGAGATCGTCGCCTGGGTCGCGCGGTAGCCCGCGCTGCCGAGGATCGCGACCAGCTCTCCCTGTTTCTCGATGCGCTGGCGGTTCAGGATCTCCCGCAGGAGCCTCCGCCGCGCCGCCGTGTGCTCACCACGCATGGGCCCTCCATCTATGCGTATATTCGTATACTACATTTGACCTAAAATCGTCAAGGCTGAACCTGCTCTTCCCGAAAACGTAAGGCTACGCCGTGACAAGCCGTCGCTCGGTCGTCGGATTTATCTTGCGGACATCGCCCCGCTGAGGCGCCGGCACCCCTCGTCGATGGCGGCGTCGTCAGCAAAAGTGAAGCAGAGGCGGGCGAAGGCGTCGCCCGACAGGACGTCTCCGACCTGCTCGTCGGGATCAGGGTAGAACGCGCCGCCTGGAACAAAGGCGACACCGGCCTCGACCGCGCGTTCGAAGAGCGAGCGGCTGTCACCATCGGCAAGCTCGAGCCAGAAGAAGAACCCCCCCTCGGGCTCGCGCCACGAGGCGGCGCCGTCAGGGAGGTGACTTTCCAGCGCCGCCTGCATCGCCCGGCTCTTGCGAGCGTAGGTGGTGACGATGTGGTGCAAATGCTCCTCGAGCAGGCCACGGCGGCAGTACTCGGCCACCAGCGCCTGGGTGACGGTCGAGGTGCAGAGATCTTCGCCTTGTCGCATCAAAACCATGGCGCGAATCAGCTCCGGTGCGGCGACGGTCCACGCCACCCGAACCCCCGGGGCCAGCACCTTGGAGAACGACGAGGCGTAGATCACCACCGGTGCGTTACCGGCCAGAGACTTGAGGGACGGAACCGGCTGGCCCGAAAACCGCAGCCGCCCGTAGGGATCGTCCTCGAAGACGGGGATTGCGAGCTCGGTGGCGAGCTCGATCAGCTGCTGCCGCCGCTCGAGGCTCATGCACGCGCCCGAGGGGTTGGAGAAGTCGGGAACGGTGTAAATGAGCTTTGGACGTTTGCCGGTCGCACGCTCCGAAGCGGCGATCACGCCGGGCAGGAGGTCGACCCGCATCCCGTCACCGTCGGTAGGGATGGTGGTGAAGTTGGCGCCGGCGTTACGTAGGCAATGCAGGGTGCCGGGGTAGGTGGGCGCCTCGACCACAACCACGTCGCCGGGGTCGAGGAGGGCGCGGGCGATGAGATCCACCGCCTGTTGCGAACCCGAGGTCACGAGCAGCTCCTCGGGCTGTGGGTGATAGCCGAGGCGCCCGATCATCATCTCGACGATCGCCTCGCGCAGCGGTGGATAGCCCTCCGACGCGCCGTACTGCAACACCGTCCGGCCGTCACGTTCGAGCACGTCGGCACAGGAGGCGAAAGCCTCGACGGGAAAGGTGTCGGGATCGGGCAGCCCGCCGGCAAAGGAGATCATCCCCGGCTGCTGGATCACCCGGAAGAGCTCACGGATGGGCGATGGTTGCATTTTCTCGGCGAGCGCGGAAAACCGGAATAGTGAATCCAAGCGGGCCTCCGTAGCGGAGGATTGTACTCCTCCAGCCCGTTTCCGTCTCCGTGCCCGTTCTCGCTATCGCAATCGCTATCGCTATCGCTATGGCAATCGTTATCGGTATCGAAATTTCGAACCAACGTATCCGCTTCCGTCAGGTTGGCTGACCAGTCGGGAAATCCTGCTACTGATTCTGGCGGGCCCAAAAGGACCCGCCTACAGGTCTCCGGCCAGCCTTTGTAGGCGGGTCCTTTAGGGCCCGCGACCACGACTGTCGATAGCGATAGCGATCCCGATACCGATAGCGGGGGAGACTCGGGCGACGAGCAAGAGCGAGCGCGCAGGATGTAAAGTGGAGCCATGGCGACATGGGTCATTGGCGACATCCACGGCTGCTGGGAAACGTTGCAGCGTCTACTCGGACGAATCGAGTGGGCGCCCGAACAGGACAAGTTGTGGCTGGTGGGCGATCTCGTCAATCGGGGACCCCGCTCGCTCGAGGTGTTGCGTTGGGCCCACGAGAACAGCAAGCGACTGGTCGCGGTGCTGGGCAACCATGATCTCCACCTACTGGCGCGAGCAGCCGGTGTTGCCGAAGCCAAAAAGGAGGACACCCTCGACGAGATCCTGGCCGCCCCTGATTGTGACGAGCTTCTCGGGTGGCTGCGGAGGAGGCGGCTGGTTCACCGGTTTGGCCCGCACGTAATGGTCCACGGCGGACTGATGCCGGAGTGGGATATCGAGCTGGCCTGTGGTCTCGCCGACGCGGCGGCGGCGCGCCTCTCCGGTCCGGAAAACGAGATCTTCATGGGACGATTGGTCGGCAACCGTAAGACGGCATGGTGCCCGGACCTCGAGGGTGACGAACGGCTGGCCGCCGCCGTCGCGGTCTTCACCAGGATGCGCATGGTCGGACCGGACGGTCGGGCACACCTTGCCTTCACTGGATCACCCGATGACGCACCCGAGGACTGGCGGCCGTGGTTTGCCACCTCGGCTGTGCTGCGCCAGGGCTACGCGCTGATGTTCGGCCACTGGGCCCAGCTGGGCTTCCACCGCACCCACGATGTCACCTGCCTCGACTCGGGCTGCGTCTACGGGGGCAGCCTTACGGCACTTCGACTCACGGATGGCCGCGTGGTCCACGAGCCCGTGGCCGACGCCGTCGTCGTACCGAATTGATACGATGGCGCCGATGAAGACCCTGCTCGTGATGCGACACGCCAAGTCCGACTGGGGCGCCGCGTTCGGTGACGACCACGAACGCCCGCTTGCACGGCGCGGCGTGAAGGCTGCCCGCCGTATGGGACGCTTCCTCGCGGACGCGGGGGTAGCACCGCAGCTCGTCATCAGCTCAACCGCGGTCCGAGCGCTGACTACCGCCGAGCTGGCGGCGGAGGCGGGCGACTGGGGCTGTCCGATCATCACCACTCGGGATCTCTACGCCAGCGATGCGGAGAGCGTCCTCGAGAGGGTGGGCGAGACCGAGGCCGGTGTCGAGCGCCTGTTGATCACCGGCCACGAACCCACGTGGTCGATGCTGGTCACCTGGCTCATCGGCGGCGGCCGGGTACGCATGCCCACGGCCGCGGTGGCCTGCCTGGATCTGCCCCACGGCGACTGGCTCGATCTCGCCCCCGCAACCTGTGAGCTGCGCTGGCTGATGACGCCGAGGATGCTGAAGGGAAATTAGGATTTCGAATTTCGAATTTTCGGAAGCGCCTCGGGAAACGGCCCGCGTTCACCGGAGGTGCCATTTTTGATATTGTCTGAGCCCCGTTTTTTCAAGTCGGCATGAGATCGCGGGCAGACAATGTCAAAGGTGGCTCCTCGCGGGAAGCGCGTGCGGAATCGGTTGTGATCAGCGGAGTAGAATGGTCCCGAAGTCGATGAAAAATACCAAGCAAAAGAAAATGTCCAGCGATCCAGAGGCGGCGAGCTTCCCGCTTCGCGTTGCCTGCGTCGACATGGGGTCGAACGCGATCCGGTTTCTCGCCGCCGAGTTCAGTGATGAGACCGAGTACGTCACGCTGGCGGCTGAAAGGTCGCCGGTGCGACTCGGGCACAGTGTTTTTCTGTCGGGAGTCCTTGACACTCGGGCGATGGATGCCGCGGTCGAGGCCCTGACCGACTTTGGGCGGCAGATGGAAGATCTCAACGTCGAGCACTATCGGGCAGTGGCCACCAGCGCGGTGCGAGAGGCGAAGAATGGCGATGAGTTCGTCAAGAGGATCAAGAAAGAGGCCGGGCTGAAGCTCGAGGCCATCAGCGGCTCTGAGGAGGCTCGTGTCGTCCACACCGCGGTCGCCACCCGGATGCCGTTGGGCAGCCGCAAATGGTTGCTGGTTGATCTCGGCGGCGGCAGCGTCGAGGTGTCGCTGGTCGATCAAACCGGGTCGTACTGGAGCGAGTCCCACACCATGGGCTCGGTGCGTCTGCTCGAGGAGCTCACCGAGGCGGGGGCCGATCCTGGCCGTTTCCACCGGCTCCTTGCCGAGTACATCTCGGTGCTCAAGGTGCCCGCGATGGCCGACGGCCAGCCACTCGCCGGTTATATAGCCACCGGCGGCAACATCGAGGCGCTGGCGAAGCTCGCAGGCTTCCCAGACGAGGTTGGCGTGACCCATCTGCCGGTGGAGACACTGCGGTCGGTGATAGATCAGCTCGCGCGGCTCTCCTATCGCCAGCGGGTGGACGACCTCGGGCTGCGGGAGGACCGCGCCGATGTGATTCTGCCGGCGGCCATGGTATACGAGCGATTGGCCGGGCTGTGCGATGCGGACGAGATCCTGGTGCCGCACGTGGGCATCAAGGAGGGTGTCCTCTACGACCTCGTCGACCAGCTTGTGAGCCGTCAGGATCACGAGGACCGCCGGGAGCGCGAGGTGCTTCAGAGCGCGGTCACGGTCGGCCGAAAGTACCTCTTTGACGAGGCCCACGCCCGCCACGTCGCGATGCTCGCGACATCGCTCTTCGATCAGCTGAAATCACTTCACGGGCTGTCCGCCGAAGACCGCAAGATCAGCCTGCGTTTCCTCGGCGAAGAACAGCCGATCGAGAAAGGGCGAGATGATGGCGACTGAGAGGTGTAATTGGTGCGGAGACGACCCCCTTTACGTTGCCTACCACGACGAGGAGTGGGGGGTGCCGGTCTACGACGACCGCACGCTCTTCGAGTTTCTGATCCTCGAGGGCGCCCAGGCCGGGCTGAGCTGGTCGACCATCCTCAAGAAGCGCGAGGGTTACCGGGCGGCGTTCGACGGATTTAACCCGGCGATCGTGGCCCGCTACGACGAGCGTAAGACCGCCGAGCTCCTCGCCGACGCGGGAATTGTGCGGAACCGATTGAAGGTCGCGTCCGCGGTAAGCAACGCACAGGCGTTTCTCGCCGCGCAGGAAGAACACGGCAGCTTCTCGAACTACATCTGGGCCTTCGTTGACGGGGCGCCAATCCAGAATGAATGGCGCGCCCTCGCGGAGATCCCCGCCAAGACCCCGCTCGCCAAGACGATCTCGAAGGATCTCAAGGAACGCGGTTTCCGATTTGTCGGCCCGACCATCGTCTACGCCCACATGCAGGCGACGGGGATGGTGAATGACCACATCGTTAGTTGTTTCAGGTATCCGGAGATCATGGCTCTCGCCGACTCGCATTAGAACGTTAAACGTTAGAACGTTACACGTTTGAACGTTGGTTGTCGGGCCGGGGTGGGAACGTTCAAACGTTCAACGTTGAAACGTTCTAACGATTCGGTGGGAGGTGCCCGAGCGCGACCATCTTGTTGACGTACGCCCTCTCTCGGCGCTTGGCGAGCGTCCGCCATTCCTCGCGCAGCTCTTCGAGCGCGGCCTCGAGACGGGCGCGATCCTCGGGACCAGCACCTCCCATCTCCCGCCGCAGCTCCTTCGATCGCTCGTGCAACCGGCGCATCGAGGCGAGAAGGGAGGCCTCCTCGTTCGAAACGTAATTCGTAGGCGAGCAGGCCGGAACCTCGTCGTCCAGACCGTCCTCGATCACGGGCAGATGCCGATCATCGGAGCTCATGGTGGAATTGTACCTCTGATATTCTCATCTTCCGTCGTGCAGCATAAGCACTGTGGCTTCCGGCGGACCGCGGAGAGCCGCGAAGCGGCGACAGATCCTTAGCCTGGGGCGTCAGCCCCAGGAACACGGCGAAGAAAGAAACATCAAGCCGCGAAGCGGCGACAGACCTAACGTTGGGTCTTTCGCTCCTGCGGAACTTGACCAGTTTGAGAGATGGGCCTTCCTACGCTGATTGCATCCCGGGTGGGCCGGTAGGAACTCAAAACTCAGAACTCAAAACTCAAAACTTCCAGCATCTGGCATCCGGTATCCGGTATCCGGCATCCGGCCCCCCGTGTCTGCTACCCTTCGCCGGTGGCCGAGGCCGACAATCCAATTTCAGTCGAGGGGGTTCATTTCAGTCGACACCGGCTGACGGTCGAGGAGGGTGTCCGCCTCGAGCTCTATCAGTGGCGGCCTGAACGGGGGACCGGCGCCGAACCGATCTTCTTCGTGGCGGGCTGGATCTCGCTACTGAGCGGATGGATACCGCTGCTCGAGCGATTGGTGACGACCCACCCCGTCTACTATTTGGAGACCCGCGAGAAACGGTCGGCTGAGATCGATCCACAGCTGATGCGGCCGGAGAGCTTTTTGATCCCGCGTCTCGCCGACGATCTGATCGCAGTCTCGGAACAGCTCGGCCTCGACGGGGGAAGGACCGTCCTCTTCGGCAGCTCGATGGGGTCCAACGCCATCCTCGAGGCGCTCAAGGGCGGCCGGTTGCCCGCGAAAGCCGCCTTTCTCGTCGGTCCTAACGCGGAGTTCGTCTATCCGTGGTGGGGTCCGACGGCGATAAGAATTCTTCCGCCCGCGGTGATTCAGGGGTTGAAGAAATTTGTGATCTGGTACCTGCGCCGCTTCCGGGTCAACGCGCGCGACGACCCAGAACAAATGGCGCGGTACGTTCGGACGATTCGGGAGTCCGATCCGGAGCGTCTCAAACTCTCTGCTCTCGCGGTGGTGGGATACTCGGTGATGCCGGGGCTGGAGACGATCTCGACACCGGTCGCGGTGGCCTGCGCGGCATCCGACTCGCTGCACGGCGAGGACGAGGTGCAGCGGATCGTCGACGCAATGCCGCGTGGGACCGCGGTGGCCTGTCCATCTAATACCTACATGCACACGGCAGAGGTCGCCGTCGACCTTGAGAGCTACCTGGCCGGGCTCGCCGCAACGACGGAGACCACATGAAGAGAGTTCACATCCCGCGCTGGTTCAAGATCGTCAGCATCGCCCTGGCGATCCTCCTGTTGGCGATCCTCGCGGGGCTGATCGCCCTGGGTTGGTATGTCAAGAATCAGATGCTCGACTCGGGAGGAGAACTCTCGGCGCCGATGGCGGCCTATGACATCCGGCATTTCGACCTGGCGGTTGAGGTATTCCCGGCCGACAAACGGATCGAAGGGCACAACACAGTCACCGTCGCGGCGCTTGATGATCTGAGCCGGTTCGAGATCAATCTCGACGACCGCCTCGAGGTGGAGTCGGTGGTGGCGGACGGCGCCGCCTGCACGTTTGATCATCGAGACGGTGTCATCGCTGTGGAGCTGCCCGCCCCGTGGGTGGCCGGCGAGCGGCACGAGGTGAGCATTGTCTACGGCGGCAAGCCAAAGATCGCGCTGAGAGCGCCGTGGATCGACGGTTTTGTGTGGTCGGAGACACCGGACCACCAGCCATGGGTCGGGGTCACCGGTGAGGGTGACGGGGGCGACAACTGGTGGCCGTGCAAGGACCACCCGTCGGACGAGCCGGACGAGGGCATGGAGATCGCTCTCACCGTGCCGGCTGGGCTGGTGGGCCTTTCCAACGGCCGCCTGCTTGGTGAGACCGACAACGACGACGGCACAGTGACCAGCCGTTGGCGGGTGAGCTATCCGATCAACAACTACCTGGTGACCGTCAATATCGCTCCCTATGTTCCAATCGAGGAGCGCTACCACGGCGTGGACGGGAACCTGGACGTGCCGCTGGTCTTTTGGTCGGTGCCGGAGTACGAGGTGCACGCGCGCACCATGTGGCCCCAGATGCCGGACATCCTCGAGGTCCTCGGCCGCCGGTTCGGCGAGTACCCATTTCTCGCCGACAAGTTCGCGGTGGCACACACGCCGTACCTCGGGATGGAGCACCAAACCCTCGTCGCGTACGGCGCGATGTTCACCGACAACGACTTCGGCTTCGACGAGCTTTTGCTGCACGAGGTCGCGCACGAGTGGTGGGGCAACAAGGTCACCGTCTCCGACTGGGCCGATTTCTGGATCCACGAGGGTTTTGCGACCTACGCCGAGGCTCTCTTTGTGGATGACACGCTTGGCGAGGAACGGTACCTCGATTACATGCGCCGTATTCGCCAACGCGTCCGCAACCGCAAACCCATCGTCCTCGGCGAAAACCTGACCTCTGCCCAGGCCTATTCGGGCGATATCTACATGAAGGGGGCGTGGGTGCTCCATACCCTGCGCTGGCTGCTGGACGACGAGGACTTCTTCGAGGTGATATGGCGCTTTGCGGACGGTGATCACCCCGACGCCTGTCGTCTCGTTTCCACCGAAGACCTCGAGGCTCTGGTGAGTGAGGTGAGCGGGCGCGACCTCGGCTGGTTTTGGGAGCGCTACCTCCACCGAGCGAAGGAACCGCGGTGGCGCGTGAAGCGCAGATCCGAGGGCGATCGCGAAAGGGTGGAGATTCGATGGGACGACTCAGACTTCGAGCTACCGCTGCCGGTGGTGGTGGGCGGTGAGGAGCAGCGGCTCGAGATGCCGGACGGGCGCGCCTCGTTCCTGGTTGAGCGGGACACCGTCATCGAGATCGACCCCGACGGCCGAATCCTCGCCAAAGCGAAGGATTAGAACCCAACCGACGATGCCGTCTCCGTGCCCGCCCGCCGTCCGCGGTCTTCGCCCGCGGCCACGCGGCCTCGGCCAACGTCTCCTCCGAGAGCAAGCTCTCGT
>JAOZUP010000461.1 GCA_029938595.1 Thermoanaerobaculales bacterium
GCCTTCCGGCTGCGGATCGGTTGTCGGCAAGGGTTTTGGCACCGTCTTCTTCGGGCTTTTCTTCCTTATGGGCGCGCTCTTCACATTCTTCATTCTCGGGGAAGCGTTAAAGCAGCTCGCGCCGTGGTGGTGGCCCGAGACCGACTGCACGATCCTCTCGTCCGGCGTCGAGGACACCGGTGACGACCAGCACCCCTACCGTGCGTTGGTTCGATACCGCTACGAGATCGATGGCCGCACCTACGAAGGCGACCGGATGTTCCGCAGCGTCGGCGGCACTCCCAGCTTCGACCGGGCCCGCGACCGGGCCGCGCGATATCAGCCGGGCGCCACGGCCGCCTGCAGGGTGAACCCGGACATCCCCGCGCTCGCGGTGCTCGAACGACGAATTCCATGGATCGTTTTCGTCGTTTTCTTCCCCCTCATCTTCGTCACCATCGGCGGCGTCGGCCTCTATGCCACCTGGCGGGGCCTCCGCTCCGGTAAGGAACCGGCGGTCGAGTCGATCTCACAAAAGGCAGCGCCGGGACGAGGCAACAAGTTCATGGTTGTCTTCGGCCTCATTTTCGCGGCCGTCGGCGGTGCCGTCTTCGTGCCCCTGACGGGCGTCCCTGCCATCCGCCTCGCCTTATCAATGACCTGGGAAGCGACGCCATGCACCATCGTGAGCTCGAGCATGCGATCCTGGTCGACCGACGACGGCACCTCGTACCGGGCCGACGTGCTCTACGAGTACCGGGCCGGCAGCCGCAGCTGGCGCTCCAACCGGGTCGACTTCTTCTCCTTCCTCACCTCGGGCCATGACAACGCGCGGGCGGTTCTCGGCCGCTATCCCGGAGGCGCCGACGCCACCTGTTGGGTCGACACCGGTGACTCCTCGAGGTCGGTCCTCGAGCGGCACCTCCGTCCCAAACATCTGCTGGGTCTGATCCCGTTGATCTTCGTCTTCGCCGGCGGGGCACTGGCGAGCCACGGTCGGAAGCTGATGCGGTCGCGGCGAGATGTCCCAGAGACGACCGTCAGAGAGGACGCTCCCGAGCCCGGGCCGCTGATTCTCAAACCGCAGGTTGGCCCGGTGGGCAAGGTCGCCGCCTCTGTCTTCTTCGCCCTCTTCTGGAACGGCATTGTCTCGGTCTTCGTGTGGCAGGCGTGGAAGGCCTGGGAACGGGGCAGCCCCGACTGGTTCCTCAACATCTTTCTGATCCCGTTCGTCCTCGTCGGTCTCTTCTCTTTCTTTGCCATCGGTCATCTCCTACTCGCCCTCGCCAACCCCAGACCGCGGCTGACCCTGACACCGGGTAGTCCGAGGCTTGGCAGCGAGCTTCGCCTCGAGTGGAGCTTCACCGGCCGCGCCGGCCGCCTCGGCCACCTCCGCATCTTCCTCGAGGGGCGCGAGGAGGCGACCTACCAGCGCGGCACCGACACCGTCACCGAGCGCGAGATCTTTGCAACCCATGATCTTATCGACACCGGTAACGACTGGGAGATCCCGAAGGGAGTGGCCGAGATCGTCATCCCGAGCGACACCATGCACAGCTTCGCGGCCGACTCAAACAAGATCATCTGGGAGATCAAACTCGAGGGCGAGATCCTGCACTGGCCGGACGTCGGTCAAAACTTCCCCATCGAGATCCGCGCCATGCGGATTGAGGATTCCTAGAATGCTGACCCTCCAAACCACCGACGGCGGCACGTGGATCAAACCCGGCGAGCTCATCGAGGGCCAGGCTTCGTGGCACCTCGATGGGGATGTGGAGGCGGTCGAGGTCCGTCTTTTCTGGTACACGACCGGCAAGGGCTCGCAGGACGTCGAGATAGTGCGCCAATTGCGGATCGATTCACCCGGCACCTCGGGCCACCACGACTTCTCGATTCGCGTGCCCGAAGGCCCCTACTCGTTCTCGGGCAAGCTCATCACCCTGGCGTGGGCGATCGAGCTGGTCGCTCTCCCGAGCGGTCGGACCGAGCGCCTCGATCTGCTGATCGGACCAACACCGGTGGAGGTCGATTTGGTATGAGCCGACCCGCTGAAAACCCCTTCGCCAGCCATCGAATCGAGGCACTCAGCTTCCGGAGAGCCGGGTTGGAGTGGCGCGGCCTCTTGCAACACATGGACGACCTCGGCGGACGCGTTGCCGTCGTCGGCCCCAAGGGCAGCGGCAAGACCACGCTCCTCGAGGAGCTGGCCCGCCGGCTCGAACAGCCAGTTGTCGTGCGGATCCCCGGGAGCTGCCCACGACCGTGGCGCACCGTACGCGCCCAGCTGCCGCGACCGGTGACCCATCGGCATGCCATCCTGGTCGACGGTTCCGAGCAGCTCGGAACGGTCGGGTGGCGGCGCCTCCTCCACGCCACGCGCCGAGCCCGCTGTCTGATCGCCACCGTCCATCGCCCGGGACGTCTTCCAACCTTGGTCAAGTGTCGAACGGACGCCGGGCTGCTGCGGAATCTCGTATCCGAGCTCGCACCGGCCGGCACCCTGAACCTCCAATTCGGCCTCGATGATCTCTTTCGGCGCCACGAGGGCAATTTGCGGTCGTGCTTTCGGGAATTGTATGACGTGTACGCGGGACGAATTAGGAATTAGGAATGCCGCCTCTCGGAAAGTCGCGGAGGGCGCGGCGACCGAGACCGCGTGGCCGCGGTCGAAGACAGTGGACGGCGGGCGGGCACGCGGTACCACTCTGCTACCATCTGCGCGTGACTGAGCTGCGACGACTCCTCGCGTACATGCGCCCCTACCTGGCCCAGATGGCGGCGGCCGCAGTCATGCTGGCGGTCTCCGGCGCCATGATGTCGATGGTCGTAGCGACCCTCAAACCGCTGGTAAACCAGGTCCTCCTCAGCCAGCCGGCTGCGGTCGAGGAATCTGTAGGCTCGGAGCCGGAAAACGACCTCCTCGACCGGGTGATTGACTGGCTGCCTGTGGCGGAGCTGTCGGAGTGGCTGCATCGCAATCCGACAATGAAGGTGTCATTTCTCATTGTCGGGATTTTCTTCATCCGCGGCATCCTGCTGTTCCTCGGGGATTACCTTTCGAGAAAGACCGGCGCCGCGGTGATCCGGGATCTCCGCGCTGACCTCTACTCCGCCCTCATCTACCAGTCCCCGGACTTTTTCAGCGAGCATCAGACCGGGCTCGTCATGTCGCGTCTCCTCAACGACGTGCAGCGGATTCAGTTGTTAACGACCCGCGTCCTCGCCGATCTGTTCCGGGTCGGCGCCATGGCGCCGGCGAT
>JAOZUP010000462.1 GCA_029938595.1 Thermoanaerobaculales bacterium
TCGGACACGCGGCCTCGGCCGACGTCTCCTCCGAGAGCAAGCTCTCGTCGGAGCCGTCGACCTCGCCCGCTGCGCGCCTGCGGCGCGCCGGCGGGCTGCATTCGAGCAGGGCCGCACCCCCCATCTGTTGTGTGATCGCGTCGATTCCGGACCTCTGGCCGCGTTTTCCTCCATCCGCTCGATCGGGACGATCACGAGATCTGTCCCTCCTCGCTCCAGTCGGAGAAACGCACCCAGAGGCCCAAACTCGTCGCGATCGCGGAATCTCCGCTTCGCTGCGATTCCGCGGGGCGCGGTCCTATCCTGTGACCCCCGAGATCGGCGCGGCGGCTTCGCCGCCCTTGCCGCTGTTGCTCCAGGCCTCTGCTGCGGCCCGCGATACGCGGCCATCTGGCGCGCTGACGCGCACCAGCTGACCACGTCTCGTGGCCCTCGCAACGAGGCCCTCCGCAACAGCGGCGCGCCGACCGAAGGCTCCGAGTGGAGATTGAAAGCCGGGGGCGTGCGGGTGGAAAATTCGAAATTCGAAATCTCGTCGGGGATACTTAGTGAGAAATGCGGGTCAATACCTCCAACTGGTAAGATCCGCTCCGTCCGGCGCTGTGGCTTCAATCCGCTCGAGGATTCGCGGCAGGTACATGGTGTTGTAGCGCAATCGCGAGATGTGGTTTCCGTTCTCATGGTCGCCGTTCCAGCAGTGCTCGGCGCGGTCGCCATAGTCGATTTCGCCGGCGTAGTAGGGGTCGGTGGTCGACTCGAGGAACTCCTCCATCAGATACACGGCGTTGTTGAGGTAGTAATTGTCCATGTCGCCGGCGAAGATGTGGATCTTGCCCTCGAGCTTTCTCCCGAGCCGGGTCCAGTCGCGTTCGAGGATGAATCGGAGGTCATAGTTGTCGCGCCAATAGGCTGCGACCTCGGGATCGATATTCCCGGTCTCCTTGTCCCACAATCGCCTGGGGTAGCCATCGTCGCCGACCGGTGAGTAGACCGCCTCCCAGATATCGAACTGTTGCCCGGACCGGTTTTTGCCGCCGAGGACCAGCTCCCATCTATTTTCGCCCTGCATGGTGACGCTGATCCGGCCGAGCCAGTTGCGGCGGCTCGGGCGATCGATGCGGCGGAAGGGTCCGACCTCGAAATAGGCGGTGGAGTCCTCGTAGATATTGGTGAGCAGGTAGGCGCGGAAATCGATCGGGTCGGGGCAGGCGGCAAAGGCGCCGTTGTACTCGTCGGGGTAGAAAACCTGGGCCGCCAGCGCTTCCCAGCCGCCGGTGGAGCCGCCGTAGAGGAAGCGCGCCCATCCCTCGCCGAGACCGCGGAACTCGCGCTCGATATACGGGATCAGCTCGTGAGTGATGGCGTCGCCGTACGGCCCGAGATTGGCCGAATTGACCGCGTAGGAGTCGTCGTAGAAGGGGTTGGCGTGCTGGATCTCGATCACCAGGAAGCGGGGAAATCCGGGGCTGATCCACTGCTTGTAGAAGGCGTAGGCCTCCTCCTGTCGGATCCGGTTGTAGCAGTCGACCTGAAAACGCGGGGAGTACTCGCATTCGAGATCGGAATCGGGCGGTGAGGTGCGAAAGTCGCCGAAATCGCGCGGGAAGTGGCCGTGGGAGATCATCAACGGGTAACGGGCGTCCGGATGCTCCTCGAAGCCGTGCGGCAGCAGCACATGGGCGCCGAGGTACATGGGCCGTCCCCAAAAGTCGGACAGCAGCTTACTCTGAATGCGGACATGCCTGACGTGATCTGTGTCAGCCGGGGGCTCGATGGGCGGAATCACCTGGTCGAGCTCGATGCGGACGACCTTGTCACTGTGCGCTTCCACCGTGAGCTCACGAGGCGTGCTGTAGAGATTACCAGGCGCCCGATTCCACTGCTGGCCCTCGCCTCGATCCATCGGCAGCTTGAGGGTGTGACCGTCGCTCCGTTGAAAGGTCTCGTAACGGTGCAACACCGCCTGCACGTGGTAGGTTCCCGGCGGCAGGTCATCCAGGCTTTCAATCGGATAGCCCAAAACGGTGGCGTCGAATCGAACCGCCTCTCCTGGAGAGAGACCGTTGACGTCGATGCCGAAGATCTGGATGGCATTGACGCCAGGCCGTGTCTGGAACCGCGGTTCCGTGTCACCGTCGGTAGATATGAGGAGGATGACCCGACCGTCCAGGGTCCGGTTTTCCACCTCTTTCGAGAATGTTATTTCAATCTCGAAAGCCGCACCCATTGTTGCCGGGACGAACGCGAGCACACAGAGCGCCGCTGCCACCGGAATGTGAAACACCTTCATGACAACCCCCATCGCGCCGACTCATCGGCGCACCGGCAGTCTAACCCGCTCTTCTCACCGGGTTTCGTGGCGGGGGCGGTGAACCGGACGAATCGTTGGCCCAAATCGAGTAGAACTCCGCTCGAATTCGGACGTAACACAAGGTGGAAAGTCGTTGCCGGTGTCGGCGCCGTGATTCTGAAGCCTCTTCTGAAGCTTCACAGCGGGCGCGGTGGCCGCCACCGTGTGGAGCTTGGGTTGGTTGAACATCGACAGACCGTGTTTCCCCGCCCCCTTGACCTGGGGGAGCAAGAGCTCGTCGAGGCGCTCCTCGGCGCAGCGCGTGCCGGTGCGAGGCGATACCTCGGTCAGCTCGAAAAAATCGAGGTCGTTGGTGGTTGCCGATGCGGCTGTCCGAGCGTCGATCTCGGATTTTCATCGGGTCCTCGAAAAGGGACGCCGAGGCCGTTGGTTTTTGGCGATGCCGAGTCGCCGGAGGGAGTGTCCGTCGGCATCATATTGTGGGTGTGTGGTGGCGCGTTGAGTGGTCTCGAGATTCATCCCTGGGATGGAGCGAAGGGCGTCGGTCTACCGCGCCCAGAGACCTTGACCAACCTCAGAACCGGCTGTGATTGACCCAACCATAACGAACGGGTTGGCTGGAGAAGCCAGCTGATGAGATAGGCGATGCTCAGAACACAGCCGGAGACGAAGGCTTCTGGGTGCCAGTCCTCGGGTTGGTAGGAGATCACGTGTCGTTCTCTGGCGAATTCGATGAGGGAATTGTCACCCGAATCCATGCGTTGTCATCGGATTAAACAGACACTTCTCTCATCGGGACGCGCTATTCTGTTCGGCGAAGCTGATGTCGGGGGGGGGGGGGTCCCATGGTCGAAAAAAACGCGAAGGGGTGCGGTTGCTGCGGGGGTGGGATCTTGGGGAGTGTCGGTGCCGTGCTCGCCGGTCGTC
>JAOZUP010000463.1 GCA_029938595.1 Thermoanaerobaculales bacterium
CGGGGGACGTTTCGTGCCCGAGACCCTGATGGCGTCGCTGGCGGAGCTCGAGCGAGCCTACCGGAAGGCCGGTCACGATCGCGCCTTCCAATCACGATTTGACGAGCTGCTACAGCATTACGTCGGTCGCCCCACGCCCCTTTTCTCGGCCCGCCGGCTGTCAGCGCGGCTCGGCGGTGCGCGCATCTGGCTCAAGAGAGAAGATCTGTGCCACACCGGGGCGCACAAGATCAATAACGCCATCGGTCAGGCTCTGTTGGCGTGTGACATGGGGAAGGGGCGCGTGATTGCCGAAACCGGCGCCGGCCAGCACGGTGTGGCGGTCGCGACCGCTGCCGCACTTCTTGGCCTCGAGTGCCGGGTCTACATGGGCTCTGAAGACATGCGCCGGCAGGAGCTCAATGTCGTTCGCATGCGCCTCATGAACGCCGAGGTGGTGGCGGTGGATGCGGGCTCGAAAACGCTCAAGGATGCAATCAACGAGGCCCTGCGCGACTGGGTTACGAACGTGCGCACCACCAACTACATCCTCGGCTCGGTGCTCGGCCCCCATCCGTATCCCATGATGGTGCGCGATTTCCAGACGGTGATCGGGCGCGAGGCGTTGGCACAGTTCAAGAGCGCCGTCCGCACCCTGCCCGACATTGTTGTGGCCTGCGTCGGCGGCGGCTCCAACGCCGCCGGGATTTTCACCGCGTTCGTCCCGCACGAGGCCGTCGCCTTGGTGGGGGTGGAAGCCGGGGGTCGCGGGATCACGCCCGGCGATCATGCCGCCAGGTTCTCCGAGGCGGGCGCGCCGGGTGTCCTCCACGGCACCCGCACCATGGTGCTGCAGGACGACGACGGCCAGATCATGGGCACCCACTCGGTGTCGGCGGGGCTCGACTACCCGGCGGTTGGCCCGGAGCATGTTCTATGGCGGGAATCAGGGCGTGCGACCTACACCCACGTAGATGACGACGAGGCCGTTGCCGCCTTTCACTTGCTCGCCGAGTGCGAGGGGATCATCCCTGCGCTGGAGTCAGCACACGCCATCGCCTACGCGTCGAAGATTGCGCCGTCGATGCCGCTCAACACCAACATCCTCGTCAACCTCTCGGGCCGTGGCGACAAGGACCTCAGCGAGGTCCGCAGGGTGGAGGTCGAAGCACCGTGAGCCGCCTCAACGACGCTTTCAGGGATGCGAAGCGCGAGAAGCGAGCCGCCTTCGTGCCATATGTCACCGCTGGGGATCCGTCTCTCGAGCGCAGTGTCGAAATCGTCCGCGCCCTGGCGCGCGCGGGCGCAGACGTGATCGAACTCGGGGTGCCGTTCTCCGACCCCATAGCCGATGGCCCCACCAACCAGCGCGCCGCCGAGCGCGCCCTCGCTGCCGGGACCACCCTGTCCGGGGTGCTGGCGGCGGTTGAGGTCGTTCGTCAAGATCTCGAGGTTCCGATTGTTTTGTTCACCTACGCCAACCCGGTGCTGCGGTACGGCATCGAGGCCTTCGCCGAGGACGCCTCGACCGCCGGGGTTGACGGCGTGCTCTTCACCGATGTCCCGGCCGAGGAGATGGCGCCGTTCGAGAATCACATCGGCGCAGCCGGCCTCGACCTGATCATGTTGGTAACCCCGACCTCGACTCGGCAGCGGATGAAGGCCGCGGCACGCTTTGGGGGCGGGTTCCTCTATCTGGTATCGCGCACCGGAGTGACGGGCGTCCGTCAGGACCTCGACGCCGGGCTCGCGGACAATATCCGTATGGCGCGAAAGGTCTCGCGTCTGCCGGTGGCGGTCGGATTCGGCATCTCCACCCCGGAACAGGTGGCGAGGGTGGCCGAGAAAGCGGACGGCGTGGTCGTGGGCTCAGCCCTCGTCAGCCGCATCGGCGCGATGGGCGACTGCGACGAGCTGATCGACGAAGTCGAGAGTTTCGCGTCAGAATTGGCGACGGCATGCCAAAGGTAGGCCCTGTCGATGTTCTTCTTTTTGCTCTGGAAGCTCGGAGCTTCCAGAGCAAAAAGAAGAAGTTGAGGAAGGTTTGAAAAGGTCGCGGCGATCCCGGTTGGGTCAGAACTTCCTGGTCGACCGGGACGTTGCGGAGCGCATCGCCGCACTGCTGGCTGATGATCCGCCGCGGGTGCTCGAGATCGGTCCGGGCCGCGGAGCGCTCACCGAACCGCTCCTGGATCGCTTCGAACGCGTGCTGGCCCTCGAGCTCGATGAAAACCTGGTTCCGCCCCTCGTCGAGCGATTCGGCGGCCGCGGTTTGGACGTGCGGCTGGCCGATGCCCTCAGCGCGGAGCTTGATCCCGTATTGGCGGCTGAATCACCGTGGCAGGTGGCCTCGAATCTCCCGTACTCCGTTGGCACCGCGATTCTTCGCCGGTTGTTGCCGCGCCATGACCTCTTCACCCGCCTCGTTGTGATGCTCCAGCGGGAGGTTGCGGCGCGGGTGGTGGCCGAACCGGGGGGACGCGGTCACGGTCTGCTCGCCCTCGAACGTGCAGCCTGGGCCGATGCGCGGCACCTCTTCGACGTCCCTCCGCGGGCATTTCGGCCGTCACCGAAGGTGGTGTCGAGCGTGGTCGTGCTCGACCTCAAGGCCCCCGAGCACGACCGGGCCCTGTTGGATCGGGCGTTGAAGCTAGCGGCGCCGGCGCTCACCATGCCGCGGAAAGTGCTGAGCAACGCTGTCCGAGTGACCGATGCCGAGCGAATTGCCGCCGCCGGCCTCGATCCCTCGGCCCGGCCGGGCACCGTCCCACTCGCCGGGTGGGTGCGGCTCGCACAGGAGCTGGAAGACGAGGCATAACCGCTTGTCTTCGGCATAAGTGTGGGTTTGGCAACAGTTTGCCCGGTAGTGGTACCATTCAGTGAGTATGATTTGGTCGTCTGATCATCGTCGGGACATCCACCTTTCAGCGCGGCCGTTTCGGCCGGGCGGTGAACCAGGATGACGCTGTGGCAGGGGGTGCTGTTGGGCATCCTGCAAGGAGTGACGGAATTTCTTCCCGTGTCTTCCTCAGGCCATCTGGCATTGGCGCAGATGCTGATCCCGGGCTTCGAGCAACCGGGAGTGGTCTTTGACACGCTGCTCCACGCCGGCACCGCCTTCGCGGTCGTGTGGTACGAGCGTCACCAGATTTCCGAGTGGGTTCAGAGCGCCAGCGGCCGTCGGCTCATCGGCTTGTTGTTCGTGGGTACAGCCGCCACCGCGATCGTCGCCCTCCCCTTGCGAAGGGTGGC
>JAOZUP010000464.1 GCA_029938595.1 Thermoanaerobaculales bacterium
GCGGATGGAGGAAAACGCGGCCAGAGGTCCGGAATCGGCGCGATCCAATACAGGGTGGGGGGTGCGGCCCTGTTCGAATGCAGCCCGCCGGCGCGCCGCAGGCGCGCGAGGGCGCTCATCGGCGGGACCGAGGAACGCTTGCGTTCCGAGGGCACGACGGTGAGCGACCGTGGCCGTGGTCGAAGACCGCGGCTGGTGGGCGGGCACGGACGCAGGGTCGATGAGCTACCCTCGTTGCGCGATGAGCCTGACCCGCGACCTCAAACAGCGAGCGCTCGACGAGGGGTTCGACCTCGTGGGCGTGGCCGCCGCCGGCAGGGCACACACCGCCGCGAGCCTCGACCGCTGGATCGATGCCGGGATGCACGGTGAGATGGCCTACATGGCCGACACTCGCAACCTCCGCTCGGACCCAGGGGCCCTGCTTCCCGGATGCCGGTCGGTTGTGGCGGTCGCCATGAGCTACCACACAGATCTCCCACTTTCGGGATCGTTCTCCGTCGGTGACGGCCGGGTGTGGGTTTCGCGTTATGCGTGGGGACGCGACTATCACCGCATCCTCAAGAAACGACTGGTTCGCCTTGGACGCTGGCTTGCAGATGCCCGTCCCGGCACCGCCTGGCGAGCGTGTGTCGACACCGCACCGATTCTCGAACGGGAGTGGGCGGCGCGGGCCGGCCTCGGGTGGATCGGGAAGAACACTATGCTCCTCAACCGTAACCTCGGGTCCGAGCTCTTTCTGGGCATCCTGCTCACCGATGTCGAGCTGGCGGTCGACCGGCCGCGACCGGAGCACTGCGGGAAATGCACCGCATGTCTCGACGCCTGTCCGACGCAGGCCTTTCCGGAACCCCAGGTCCTCGACGCCCGCCGCTGTGTCGGCTACCTCACGGTGGAATACCGGTCCGATATCCCCAGCGATCTCCAACCCGGCACAGGATCTATGGTCGCCGGGTGCGATATCTGCCAGGAGGTCTGCCCATGGACCGTCCGCGCGCCGGTCGATCTCCACCCCGAGTTCGCGCCCTCCCCGCAACGGTACCGCCCGCGCCTCACCGATCTCGAGTCCCTCGACGAGAACGGATACCACGAGTGGCGGCGCGGCAGCGCCCTCAACCGGATCTCCTTCCCGCAATTTCGCCGCAACCTAGCGGTCGCACGGGGAAACTCCGAGTGAGTTAGCTCGTTCCCATCCGGAAACTCCGGTGGGAACTGCGTAGTTCTCGATGCAGAAACGAGCGATTTTTGTGCAAGTTCTAGGAAGACAAGGATTTCCGCGGAGGCGTACTCGAGTACGCCGCACAAGGGAATCCGCAGTCTGACGACGAAATTGCCAAAAAGCGCCGTTTCTGGACGAGAACTGGCTCAGTTTTTCTTGAGGGGCCGTATGACCATCGTCAGGTCTCGGCCCTCGAGCCGGTCGGGCATCCGGTCGACCTTGGCCACATCCGCGAGGTCTTCGGCGACTCGACGCAGCAGATCGAACCCGTTCTCGGGACGCCGCATCTCGCGCATGCGGAACATGATGGTCACTTTGACATGCTTGCCCTGGTCGAGAAATTTGCGGGCGCGCCTGGTCTTGGTATCAAAATCGTGGATGTTGATGTTAGGTCTGTACTTGACCTCTTTAACCTCGACCGAGTGCTGCTGTTTCTTGGCTTCGCGCGCTTTCTTCTCCTGCTCGTAACGAAATCGCCCGTAGTCCATGATCTTGCACACGATCGGGCGCGAGGTGGAGGCCACCTCGACGAGGTCGAGGCCCTTCTCCCGGGCGAGGGCGAGGGCCTCTTCTACCGGCACGACTCCGACCTGATTGCCCTCGTCATCGACCAAGCGTACCGGCGAGAGTCTGATTCGTTCGTTGATGCGCACCTGGGGTGCTTCTGGATCGTCACGAAACGCATACTTTCTGATGGTCGTCCTCCCTTGGTTCACGTTCTTTGATCTGTTGTTCATGACCGCCCGCTGCGGCCAGCAACACACGGCTCGGAGTATACCACCCGAGGTAGGAAAAACGGTGCTTTGTCAACGTTCTTACACCACGTTTCCTCGCTCCGACTCTGCGTCTTCCACCGGGCGTCCGACCATTCGTATACAGAATGCGATCACCGCAGCCCCGATAACCAGGAGAATCCAAGCCGGGGCATCCGTCAGAGCCTCGGGTAGATAGCCGACTGCGACTGCCACCACGGCCGCAAAGAGAGCGTAGGGGAGCTGGGTCCGAACGTGATCGACGTGGTCGCATCCCGATGCCATCGACGACAGGATCGTGGTGTCCGAGATCGGCGAACAATGGTCGCCAAACACCGCTCCACCGAGAATCGAAGCCACGGTCGCGGCGAGAACGTGGGGGCCCTGAGGGGCGGCTTCGAGAACCAATGGCACCGCCAACGGCGTGAGGATCGCCATAGTGCCCCACGAGGTTCCAGTGGCGAAGGAGACCATGGCTGCAACCAGGAACACGGCCACAGGGAGCATGGCGATGGGAAGGCTGGAGCCCACCGCGGATTTCAGGAATCCCGCCGTTTCGAGGTCCGTGCACACCTGGCCCAGGGACCACGCCAGGGTGAGCACGACGAAGGCCATGAACATGCTCTTGAACCCGCTGACCGTGGCCGCCATCGCTTGCCGCATGCTGAGAATGCCCTGAATTACGGCAAGCAGGATCGCCGCCGAAAGACCGAGCAGACTGGCCCACAGGAGCACCGTGAAGGGGTCGGATGCGCCGATGATCCGGCTCATGGAGCGCGTGGTGTCGCCGACCGCCCGGAGGCTGGCGCGCCCGGTGTGGAAAAGGCCGTACAGCGTGGAAAAGACCACGATAACAACCGGCACCGCGGCGTTCCACCATCTACAGGGCGCATTCTCCTCCGGCGCCAGCTCACTCGACTCGTAGTCGGCGAGGGGCTGGGCGGAGGCGGCCATGATCTCTCCTCCCCTGGCCCGTCTCTCGGCACGTAACATCGGCCCCCAGTCGCGACCGGAGACCGCGACCGCCAGGGTGGTCATGAGTGCGAAAATCGGGTAGAAAGCGAACGGGATGGAGGCGATGAAGATCGAAAAGGGGTTGAGGTCCGACCCGGACTTGACCAGCGCATCGCCGACCAAAGATACCTGGTATCCAATCCAGGTGGAAACCAGCGCCACGCACGCAACTGGAGCAGCGGTGGAATCAACCAGAAAGGCAAGCTTTTCCCGGCTCACCCGGTGACGATCTGTCACCGGGCGC
>JAOZUP010000091.1:0-5652 GCA_029938595.1 Thermoanaerobaculales bacterium
TCGTACAAGGCCACCTGGGTCTGCGAATGGCCCGGGGCCGGCACCGTTTGAAGCCGCCGGTCCCCCACCTCGACCACCTCCGGCATCTCCTGCGGCTCGAACGGCTCCACCGGCCCCCACCACAGGCGCCGATATGGCGCGAGCGTTCCCACACCCTCCTCCCACAACGCCTCGGCATGGCGGAGATAGACCGGGGAATCGTGAGCGGCGGCTATCGCCGCGCAGTTGCCGGTGTGGTCCTCGTGGTTGTGGGTGCAGCACACCACGCGAATGTCGCGTTCCTCGAGCGCTGCCAGAAGCGGGCCCCGAACGTACGGAAACCCGGTGTCGATCAGGATGTTGCCGACGAGGTAGGCGTCTACCTCGAAACCGAGAAGACGGGCGCCGAGGCTCAACATCCTGATCCGGGTCACGTTGTCGCCGACGTCGTCAAGCCGCACCCGCGCACCCTGGAGGCGCCCCCACAGTCGATGAATGTTCTTTTGCCGCACCCCGACATTGTAGCCCCCCATACCTGACCAGCTTCCAACTAGCCCACATATCCGGGGCAACCCTGTCAGCAGCGATGATTCTGGTATCGTTCTCGAGCAGAAAGCGAGGGACAGCAATGGCGAGAGTGCTCGGAGTCGGCGGAGTGTTTTTTAAGTCCGATGATCCGGAGAAGCTCGGAGCGTGGTACCAGAGGTGGCTCGGGGTGCCGGTGGAACATCCCTACGGCGCAAGCTTGAAACCCGGCGATATGCCGGCTGGCGGGATGACCGTGTGGGCGCCGTTCTCGGCCTCGACAACCTACTTCGATCCTTCAACCAGAGACTTCATGTTCAATCTGGTGGTCGATGATCTCGATGGGGCCCTCGCCCAGGTCGCTGAGGGCGGCGCCGAGGTTGTGGGCGAGATTCAGGAGGAGGATTACGGCCGCTTTGGGTGGTTCATCGACCCGGAGGGAAATAAGGTGGAGCTTTGGGAGCCGAAGGAAGGATCGCTGTGAATTAGGAATTAGGAATTAGGAATTAGGAATTTTCGCACACGATGACATGGAGGAATGAGTGAATCTCAACTATGTGCTGATGATCGTCGGTGGAGTGATTGTCGGTGTCGGTGCTTCGTTTACTGGGCTTGGCGGTGGGTTTCTGATCATCCCTCTGCTTCTGATCCTCGGCTACCCGGCGCAGAAGGCGGTCGGCACCTCGTTTCTGGCAATCCTGGTGATCTCGCTGTCGGCGCTGATCGCCCACAACAAGCTGGCGAACGTCGACTACAAAATCGGCCTGTTGATTGGTGCCGGCGGGATCGTCGGCGCCCAGATTGGCGCCCGCTTGGTGGAGCACGTTTCGACCGCGAGCTTCAAGCGCATCTTCGCCGGCATCCTCGTGTGCCTGGCGGGATATCTGTTCTTTCAGAAGTAAAGAGTTAAGAAGTCAAGAGTTAAGTCCGCAACGGAGAAACCCTCGGACTTCCGTCCATCGGAACCGGAAAAAGATCGAGAACACCGTTGCGATGAAAGAGCGCTGGGAGTACATTGACGATCAGGAGGAATGGATGCTTGACCACATCATCATATCTGTGAGCGATTATTCCGCCAGCAGGGCGTTTTATGAGCAGGCGCTCGCTCCTCTTGGATATCAGGTGGTGATGGAGCTCGGTGAGGCGTGCGGCTTCGGCATCCTCGAGAAACCGGATTTCTTCGTTCAACAGGGGGACCCCGTGACGCCGGCCATTCACCTCGCGTTCAACAGCCGCGATCGCGAGGCCGTCGACGCCTTCCACGCCGCGGCGCTGGCGGCCGGCGGGAAGGACAACGGTGCCCCGGGCCTGCGGCCGGACTACCACCCCAACTACTACGGCGCGTTCGTGTTCGACCCCGACGGCCACAATATTGAAGCGGTATGCCATCGACCCCAGTAACCCGTCCGATTCTGACCCGGCAACAGGCGCGGGATTTCTACGACCGTTTCGGCCGCAGACAGGACCGCCAGGCTTTCTACGAGCGCCGAGCCATAGACCGGCTGATCGAGCTCGGCGAGTTCGATAGCGCGGAGGCCGTCGTCGAGTTCGGGTGCGGGACCGGCGTCTTCGCTCAACGCTTGATGGAATCGGAGCTGGGCAGCACCGCGACCTATGCCGGATTCGACCTCTCGGAGACCATGATCAGGCTAACCCGGAGACGGCTCGTCCCCTTCGGCGCACGCGTTTCCCTGACCCAGACCGACGGCCGCCCGCGAATACCTCTGCCTCCCCATTCATGCGATCGGTTCGTCAGCAATTACGTCTTCGATCTGCTGCCCAACCGGGACATCACTCGCACCCTCGAACAGGCCTGGAAGGTGCTCCGGCCCGACGGCTTGCTCTGCCTGACGAGCCTCACATTCGGGACGAACGCACTGTCGAAGTTGACGATCGCAGCCTGGCTGGCGGTCCATTCCCTGAAGCCCTCGCTGGTCGGCGGCTGCCGGCCGATCGCTCTCACCGATTATCTCGGGCCGGCGTCATGGAAGGTCTTGTACTCGACCACCATGGTCGCCTACGGAGTCCCCTCCCAGGTGTTGGTCGCCCAGCCCAGAGGCCATGGACAGGATCAGAGTGGAACCCACGAGCGGTTCGTCCCCGAGACGGTAAAGGGATCGGGAAATGAAGGTTGAGGACATCGAGAGTCGCGAGCTGATCCCTGGAACCGAAGTTCGCTTCGTCCACTCGGGCCGAATGACCGTCGCCTACTGGACCTTCGACCCCGCCGTGGCCCTACCCGAGCACTCGCACCCCCACGACCAGATCACCAATATCCTCGAGGGCGAGTTCGAACTCACGATCGAGGGCGAACCCGAGATCCTGACGGCCGGCGACTACCGGGTCATCCCGCCGGACGCCGTCCACTCCGGCCGCTCCATCACCGCCTGCCGGATCATCGACGTGTTCTCCCCGGTACGAGACGACTACCGCTGACCAGATCCCGGATACCAGATGCCGGATGCCGGAAAATAGTGGCACTCCCTCGGATGGGCGGCGTATCTGGCATCTGGTATCCGGTATCTGGTATCGGACGGGGAGGGCGGATGGGTGAGCTAAACTGCCCCCAATGGCATCAGGCTCACCTGAACTCATCACCCACCGCGGCGGTTGCCACTGCGGAAGGGTTCGATTCGAGGTCGAGGCGCCGGCCGAGCTCGAGGTTCAGCTCTGCAACTGTTCCATCTGCTCGATGACCGCCTATCTCCACCTGATCGTCCCCGCCAGCCGGTTCCGCCTCGTCCAAGGTGAGGAGGATCTCGCCACCTACACCTTCAATACCGGCGTCGCCCAGCACCGCTTCTGCACCCACTGCGGCATCAAATCGTTCTACATACCGCGCTCCAACCCCGACGGCGTCAGCGTCAATGTGCGCTGTCTCGACCCGGAAACAATTGCCCTGGTTCACATTTCCGACTTCGACGGACGCAACTGGGAAGAACACGCAGACGATCTCAAACGCTTTTCTCAGGAAGACGTATAATCCTCGGAGTCAAGATCGTGGAGGGGACATGAGGGCACGGTGGTGCGTCATTCTCGTCGTCGCGATGATTCTCGTCGTCACATCCTGCGGTGACGGCGGACCCAACCTTCCGACCCAAAGCAAGGGTTGGCTTGCCCTCTTCAAAAGGGTGACCCTGGCCGCGGACGAACCCGGTCGCGCCGAGATCGAGCTCGAAGTACGGACCGGACTGGACTTCCTCGAGCCCGCGCCCGATGGAACCAAGATCCACGTGGAGACCACTCTCGGCAACTTCGTGGGTGGCGACCGGCACATCGAGGCCACGACGCTCGGCGGCCGAGCGGTCGTCACCCTGGTTCTTCCCGGCGCCGCGCACCTGGTCGTCACCGCCAGGGCCCATGACGTCGAGGTGCATCTGGCAATGGTCGTCACTGCCGATGGGTCGCTGCAGCTCGGCCTCTCATAAACCCCAATGGAGCTTTTTCTCGCAGTCCTCGCCCTGATTGGCCTGCTCTATGTGCTGCATCGGGTGGCGCTATGGGCCGAAGGGCGGGGTTGGGTTTATTACCTGAATAGCAAACCAAGCAGCTCCACGCTCGGCAATGCTTTTCTCGAGATCCAGTCGATGATCGAACCCGAGAAACGCCCGCTCGTCGAGGCTCTCGGTCTGCCCGCGGTGCGCCTGGCCTTTTTCCCCAACGTCCTCGGCGGAGTGTTGATCGGCATCGGTATCGCACTTCTCCTGGCGCGGCGAAGCGGTGCGACCGGCCTCGGCCTGGACGGCGCAATAGCTATCAACCTCTGCGGCGCCGGTGTGGTCGTGGGCTGGCTTCTCGTGTCACCGGACGTAATCCCCACCAGGGGACGCTGGACATTGTGGACTGTGGCGGCCGTCGTCATCGGTATCGGCATCGTCGAGCTACGACATCGGAAGACCGAGTGACCCGGTCTTTCAATCACCTTCCAGTTTTCTCTGTGATGGCTCGAGACAGCCGCGAAGCGGCGGCATTTCCATAGCCTGGGGCGTGAGCCCCAGGAACACGATATGGAAAAAATAGTCAGCCGCGAAGCGGCGACAGACAACCGGAAGAGGTCCGCAGAATTCTCGGGAGAGAGAACTCGAGTTTCGAAACATCCGTGGCGTGATGATATGGTCGGTGTGAATCTGATGTCCGACTTTGTCTGGTCATCCATTGCGGCCTCGTCTGCCGCGCCGCCCGCCGAGGATCTTGGTCGGCTGCTGGTGTGGGTCGCCGTACCGGCCGCCATCATCGGCGCCGCCGCAGCCGCCTTCATCAAACGTGCCATCCTCTCGCGTCCCAGGTTTCGATCCCGGCGCCCCGGAACCAGGACTTTCGTGTGGGTCGCCATCGCCGATATGGTGGCCTGGGCTGTTCTGTGGCCGGCGCTGCTCGTGGTCAGGATCCAGGGCGTGGCGGGCCAAGCCGGTCTGTGGATGATCGCCCTGCTGCTGGTGGTCGTGCTCGGCTACATAGCCAACCGCTACGGTTTCGGCAAGGCTTTCGACCCCGCAGTCGCGGGCAGCCTGCGCGGCACCCTGCTGGCGGAGCTCTTCACCATCCTGATGCCGGTGCTCAGCATCGGCTTCGGGTTCCTGATCTTCTGGCTTCTGGGAGCCCTCGGTATCTGATAGTCATCAGGAACCAGGAATAGATTCCTGCTCGAATTTGTCTCAACTCGTGACACGCGAAATGGGGGAGCAACTCCAGTGAACCGAAGACCAAAGAGTGAGGCTGGCGTCGACCGGCGCGATTTCATGCGAATGCTGGCCGGGAGCGCCGCAGCAGCAGGTGTTTCCCTGCCCATGGCGTCCTGCGGCGGTGGTTCGTCCACCGACAAGAAGGTGATCGTCCTGGGTCTCGACGGTCTCGATCCGAAGATCCTCAGTGCGCTCATGGAGATGGGCCGGTTGCCCAACTTCAAGAAGCTCGCCGAGATGGGCTCGCTCAAACCCCTCGGCACCACCATGCCGGCCCTGAGCCCGGTCGCGTGGTCAAGCTTCATCACCGGCATGACCCCAGGTGGGCACGGCATTGCCGATTTCATTGCCCGTGATCCAGCCACCTACACGCCAACATTCTCAATCTACGAGAACCGCGATGCGGACGTGACGATTTCGATCGGCGACATCCATCTGCCGGTCAAGGGCGGCGGCCCCCTCAATA
>JAOZUP010000091.1:5662-11523 GCA_029938595.1 Thermoanaerobaculales bacterium
AACCGCCACCAAGGCCATCGCCGGAATGGGCACCCCGGACCTCGTCGACTCGTACGGGGTCTTCTCCTACTACACCTCCGATCCCTTTGAGGACTATCCGAACCTCGAGGGCGGCGAGATCCTGTACGTCGACGTCAACAAAAACGTCGTCCGCTCGAACCTCCTCGGGCCGGTCAACTCGTTGCGGACCCCCAAGGACACCAGCCAGGACCCGTACGCCAACACCGCCAAAATTCCGTTCACGGTCTATCTCGACCCCAAGGCCGACGGAGCGCGGCTCGACATCCAGGGCCAGAGCATTCTCTTGAAGCGTGGCGAGTACTCCCCCTGGGTAAAGGTCTCCTTCGACCTGCTGCCGGTGATCGGCTCGGTCTCGGGCATCGCGCGCTTCCTCTTGAAGGGCATCGCACCGCACTTCCAGCTCTACGTGACCCCCATCAATATCGACCCCTCGGCGCAAGCCGCACCGGTCACCTACCCGGCGGAGTTCGGGGCCGAGATTGCGCGCGACATCGGTGCCTTCTGGACCAAAGGCCTGCCGGCAGACGTCAAGGCATTCGACCACAAGGTCATCAACGACGAGGAGTACGTCGGCCAGGCCGAGCTCATCCTCAAGGAGCGGATGGCGCTGTTTGATCACCAGTGGTCGCGCTTCGACAGCGGCCTCTTCTACTTCTACGTTTCCTCCACCGACCAGGATGCCCACATGATGTGGCGCAATATGGATAAGACCCATCCAAAACACCACGAGTCCGACGTCCGTTTCGCCGGTTGGATCCCCCACCTCTACGAAGAGATGGACAAGCTGGTGGCCAAGGTGCTGCCGGCAGTCGACGACAAGACCCTGGTTCTGGTCTGCTCCGACCACGGCTTCGCCCAGTTCGCGCGCCAGTTCCACCTCAACACGTGGCTGCGCGACAACGGCTATCTGACCCTCAAACCCGAGGTGCTGAAGAAGGAGGAGACCTCCATCTTCGACGTCGACTGGAGCCAGACCGTCGCATACGGGGTCGGCTTCAATGGCCTCTATATGAACCTCAAGGGCCGCGAGGGCCAAGGCATCGTGCCTCCGGAGAAGGTCGAAGAAATCACCGCGCGTCTCATCCGCGAGCTCGAGTCCCTCAACGACCCGGAGACCGGCCAGCGTCCAATCGCTAAGGTCTACCGACGTGAGGATATGTACGTCGGCCCGGCGACACCGATGATGCCCGAGCTGTTGGTCGGCTACACCCCCGGCTACCGCAACGCCTCGGCCTCGGTGCTCGGATCTACCGGCAAGCCCACCATCAACCTCAACCCGTGGGCGTGGTCAGGCGACCACTCCATGGCCCGAGATCTCGTGCCCGGCACCCTGCTGTCGTCCCAGAAGGTCGCCAAGGCCAACACCAGCATCCTCGACCTGCCGGTGACCATCCTCGAGTTCTTCGGGGTGGAGAAGCCGGAGCAGATGGTAGGCAGCTCGATATTCCGCGCCGTGTGACGGCGCGGAATATCGAGAATTTCGGATTTCGGATTTCGGATTTGCCATCCCTCCGCCCACAGGCGAGACGGCTGCGCCACAAATCGGTCGGTATCAAACCAGCCGCTGGTCGATATCGAGACCGAGAGGTTCGCCAATTTCGAGTGAAGCGAAATCGGGGCGCTTCGGGTTGAGGATGAAATTCGATTCGTGGGGCACAATCACGCTGGGGACCTCGAGGATGCACGATCGCATCGAGTCGACCCATTCATTTCCGATTCGCTGGAGCTCGAACGGTGGTGGGAAGGCTGTCCAGCTCGCGGGGAGTCTGAAAACGTCGATCACATCCACGAGATCAGCGCCAAAGGTCACAGGGATTGCAAGGTAAAACGGACGCAAGCGCTTTTCAGAATGAACCAACTGTTCCAAAAGACCCAGTGAAGTCGTAGCGGAGGTATAGACCACGGCGCGGCCGGAGCTGTGCCACCTTCCACCGAAGAGGCGAGCCCCTTCGCCGTCGAATGCGTTGGCCGCGAACTCCCGCTTGACCACACGCCAGGCGGTAACCCTCAACTTATGACTCCGTGCTCGATTCGACCGATCAGCATCTCGACTTCGCGAGCACCAACCTCCGTCCTTGCCAATTCAAACGGGATCACCCCACCGAGGGCCAACACCGGACGCATCAACCAGGACCTCGCCCCCTCCACATCCCCTTCGAAGAGCTCGATTGCCCTCGCAAACACGCGGGACAGTCTCACCAGCCGGTCAGATTCATCCGGGCCGAACCGCCCCGCTTTCTTTCTTCGCGCGAGGGTGCGGTGAGTGATCAGGGCCGCGTCCGCAAGCTCCTGCGATGTGACTTGCAGTCGGCGCTTCAATCGCTCGAACGCGGCGTAAGACAAGCCCTCGTCAAGCCGCTTGAGGAGTGAGGCGGTATCGAACGACCGCAGACCGAGCAGCGACAGGTACTCGTGTTGGCCCGACGTGGTGGCAAGCGCGGCTGCCGCGAAGTCGCCGGCGACTTCGGAAACTCTCTGCTTCTTGGTTCCCCTTGGATACGGCACGATCACACCTCCTGCCATTTGACAATAATATATGTGCCAAATGGCAGAACGTCAAGACCACAACTCGATAATCCGCGCCGTAGGACAGCGCGGATTATCGAGAATTAGGAATTAGGAATTCGGAATTAGGAATGCCGCCCACCCACCCCGGTGATCGGGGGAGGGGGGTGTAAATTCCTAATTCCTAATTCCTAATTCTCAATTCTATTGAATGTATCCGAGGCTCTTCAGCTGCTTCAGCGTGTCCTCGTCGAGGTCTTCCTCAGTGCGGAGCTCGGGATCGAGCGACACCACGGCAACCATCTTCTCCCAAGCTTCGAGGTGCCGGATCACAACTCCGAGGCGGTCGGCCTCGGTCGCGGCGAGGTTTTCGAGCTCGAGCGGGTCGGTCGTGAGGTCAAAGAGCTCGGCGCCCTCGCCACCAATGCCGCTGACCATCCCCATGCCGCCGAATGCGACGAAGCGCTGGCCCCCGAACTGCGGTGACTCGCCGAAGGCCACGTACGGTGGCTGGCCCGCGCCCTCGAGAATCGGCACCACGCTCGAACCCTGAACGCCGGCCGGTATGGGCTGGCCCGTAAGCTCGAGAATGGTCGGCATCAGGTCCACCACCTCGACGACCTTGGCCACCGGGCGGACGTCGGCGCCGGCCGCGAAGCGAATGAAGACCGGCACGTGGGCCACCGGATTGTAGAGTGATTCGCCGAAGAGGTCGCCGTGCTCCTGGAGGGCAAAGCCGTTACTACCGAGCACGACAAGGGTTGCGCGATTGTCGAGTCCCAGGCTGCGTATCTCGGCGAAAAAACCCTCGAGCATCGAGTCGATGACCTGGATTCGAGCCGCGTACCAGGCGCGGACCCACTCGAGATCCTCCTCGTCGAATTCGATCGGCTGGTCGGTGGCGCGCGATGCCAGAACCTCGGCCACCCGCGGGGCCATGCCTTCGGGTTGGCCGGAGTCTTCGAGCAGTGCGTCCACTTTCTCGAGGGCAATGTTGGACCAGCCAGCCAGGACAAGCAGGAAGTTCTCATTCGCGTGCGCGCGCATCCACTCGATCGAGGCCGTGCCCGGAGTGGCGCTCGTTTGATACGAGTCGAAGCCCTGCGCGAGACCGTAGTCGCTGCTGCCGGGCGGGCCCTCGACAAAGGCGGCGGTAGAGTAGCCTGCGGTACTGAGCACCTCGGCCAATGTTGTGGCCTCGTCGGCCATCGAGTCACCCGGCGCCCGTAGTCCGTTGGTGGTCGGGTAGAGGCCGCTGAAAAGTGCAGCCAGCGACGGCTGGGATTGTGGGGCCTGTGCGAAAGCCCACTCGAAGCGCACCGACTCAGCCGCAAGGGTGTCGAAGGCCGGCGTCCGGACTGGGGCCCCGTAGCTACCGAGAGCATCGGCCCGAAGTCCGTCGAGGGCAATGATGATGACCGGATGGGCGCCGGCAACGACCGCCGATTCTTCGGCCTTTTCACCGCCACAGGACATCAACACCACGATCGCCAAAATGCACACAGCGGCGGAAGATGCGAAGCTATTCAAGAAGATCTTCTGTTTCATTTTTGCAACACCCTCCTCACAGGGAGGCGAGTCTAACATGATGTGTCAAAGCTAACAGGGCGCCGTATGCTCATCGCAATCGCTATCGGGATCGCTATCGCTATCGCTATCGACGTTGGTCTGGTCTATTCGAGCATTCGATAGCGATACCGATTGCGATAGCGATAACGGCATGGAGGGCCAACACCCGTTATTGAAATGCGGTACCATACCGCCGGCTCGCTTCAGGCGTGCCGATCCAACACCTGACGAACGGAGAAAATAATGCATCGACGTCTAACCCTCACCCTGCTTCTTCCGATGATCGCGACCCTCACCGGGTGCGCCAAAGCCCCCGCCAGGGAGCCTCTCGCCAACGGCCTTCTTTTGGGCCTCGCGGTGCTCGAAAGCGGGCCCTCCGGCCCGGTCCCACAACCGGCACAACTCGGCATCTTGACCAACGACGGCAACGAATGGAACTACCGCTCGATCGACGATGACGACAGCAACGTCTTCCACAAAGCCATGTCCTTCACTCCGACCGGCGGCGAGCCCGGCATCCTCACCGCCGCGGGCACCAGGGCGATGGTCAAGCTGTGGCGTCCCGACGGTTCCTCTGAAACCCTGTGGGAGAAGGACTTCGGCGGCAAGTTCAGCCGCATGCGCGACATCGAGACGGCCGACATCAACGGTGATGGCGCCGCCGACATCGTGGTCGCCACCCACGACCAGGGAGTGGTGGCGGTGCTCTACGGAGACTCTATCGGTGGCTTCACCGCCGAAGAGCTCGATGCCGAGCCCAACACATTCGTCCACGAGATCGAGGTGGGCGACCTGGACGGTGACGGGGTTCCAGAGGTCTACGCAACCCCGAGCCTGCCCAACAAGCTCGACGGCACCCCGCAGCCGGGATTCGTCACCCGCTACGTGCCCGGACACGACGACGTACGCACCGTGGTTGCGGATCTCGGCGACCGCCACGCCAAGGAGATCCTGGTCGAGGACGTGGACGGCGACGGCACCGATGAGCTCTACGTGTCGGTCGAGGCGGTGGCCGGCGGCCGGGTGGAGGTTCTGCGCTTCGACGCCGACACCGACCCGGCCCAGGGCATGCTCATCACCAGCCTCGATGATTCGCTGACCCGCTTCCTCACCGCAGGCGACGTAGATGGCGACGGCATCAAGGAGATGGTCGCAGCCGCCAGCAAGAGTGGGCTGTGGCTGCTGCGTCCCGGCAGCGACCCGCGCGCCGAGTGGTCTATCGAGTCAATCGACCGCAATTCGGGAGGCTTCGAACACGCGGCCATCCTGACCGACCTTGACGGCGACGGCCTCGACGAGCTCTACGTGGCCAATGACGACGAGGGCGAGGTCAATCGCTACATCTGGGTTGACGGCGAGCCGGTGCGCGAGCTGCTCTACACCCATCCGGAGGGGCTGTCGGGCTTCACCTGGAATATCATGCCTGTTCCTGTTTCCCTCATTCCTGCGGACTGAGCGAAATAGGAGAAAAGGGTGAAGGCATTCACGCCTGGGGCTCACGCCCCAGGTTGATTGTCTGTCGCCCCTTCAGGGCTACGTTTTGGTGGTTATCCGGTGTTCCTGGGGCTCACGCCCCAGGCTAATTATCTGCCGCGCCTTCGGCGCTGGCCAGAAACCGCGCGATACGGGCCGCGCTACTGCCATTGATGCATCCGGCGCTGGCTGGACACCGCGCGTGACGGGACTCAATTGTCATTGATGCATTCGGCGCTCATCAGACACCGTGTGCGATGAGCCGCGAAATAGTCATTGTCACCCTCGGCGCC
>JAOZUP010000465.1 GCA_029938595.1 Thermoanaerobaculales bacterium
AATTGAGTTGCTGTTGCTCATCCTCATGGCCAGATCGGATCTCTGGCTTCCGGTCACCCAGGAGTTGTATGCCCCCCTGGCGGAATGCCTGCCTCACCGGGCCGACGACCTGAGCCAGATTTTCAGATCTTTCCGCGACCTGAAGCATGTGCGCGACATATACCGCCTGACCGTCGCCGCCGAGGACGATCTGCTGCCCGAGGAACTCGGCTACCTGGCCCAGGTCCTTGGTTACTGCGATGATACCGACTGTAATACGGGGCTCCGGAAACTGGTCGATGAGTTGCTTGCGCAGACCAGACAGGTCTCGAGTCTTGTCTACTCCATGCTTGATGAGCTGGAGATATGACCCGAGGGTGTCAGGAAGTTATGACCCCAGTTCCTGTGCAGCTTCGACGCCGGCCTTGAAGGCGCTCAGGTTCAGTTCCTCGGTGCCCTTGGGCACGCGCGCGAGGATGGCCGCTTCGACCGCCTCCCGGGTAACCACCTTGGCCACCTCGGTGATGACGCCCAGGGCCACGATGTTCGCCACCAGCACTTTGCCCACTTTCTCGCGGGCGATTTGGATGATGGGGACCCCGTAGACCTTGAATTTTCCCTCAGGGATCTCGGAACAGGCATCGGAATCCACCAGCAGGATACCGTCATCTTTGAGGTCGCTGTGGTACTTGTTCACCGACTCCTGGGTCAGAGCCAGTAGCAGGTCGATGTTCACCGCCTTGGGATAGTCGATATCCTCGTCCGAGATGATGACCTCGGAGCGGCTGGCGCCTCCACGCGCCTCGGGGCCGTAGGACTGGCTCTGGGTGGCGTTCTTGTCGTCGTAGATGGCCGCCGCCTCGGCAAGCACCTTGCCGGCGAGCACGAGTCCCTGACCGCCTTCACCGCTCAACCGGACCTCGTAGCGGAAACTCATGACGACCCTCCCAGCGTTGCGATGAGCTTTTTGTACTCTGTCGTGTACTCGGGCTTCTCGATGTCGGTCAGAACGCCCGTGATGATCTTGTCTTCCAGATCATCCGCCGTCATCGTGCCCGCTTTTTTCACCGACACCGAATTTTCATGAATGTCCTCGTACATCTCAACCGGGCTGCGCATGGCATTGCGACGTCCGAAAACCGTGGGACAAGGTGATATCGCCTCGACCACGGACAGGCCCTTCTTGAGCAGGGCCTTCTCGATGTACTTCGAGAGCTGGACGGCTCCGTAGGCGGTGCCGCGCGCCACGAAGGACGCACCCGCGGCTTCAGCCAGCCCGCTGATGTTGAACGACGCCTCGAAATTGCCGAACGGCGCAGTGCTGGCTCGCTTGCCCTTGGGTGTCGTGGGACTGACCTGCCCGCCGGTCATGCCGTAGATGGAGTTGTTCAGCAGGACGACCGTCAGATCGATATTCCGCCGTGCGGCGTGGATGTAATGGTTGCCGCCGATCGCCGTGGCGTCGCCGTCGCCGGTGATGACGATCACATGCAGATCGGGATTGGCCATCTTGACCCCGGTGGCAAACGGGATGGCCCTGCCATGGGTGGTGTGCAGGGTGTTGAAATCCACATATCCCGGCATGCGGCTCGAGCAACCGATACCCGAGACCATCACCATGTCGTCCCGGTCCCAGCCCACACGATCGATGGCCCGCAGGATCGCCTTCATGACGATGCCGTGCCCGCAGCCCGCGCACCAGATGAGGGGGAACTTCTTTTCCCGCAGGTAGGGGGAATAATCGAAGCTTTCCATCACTTCACCGCCTTTTCGATGGCAGCCAGGATCTCCGGCGGGCTGATCGGCTCGCCGGAGATCTTGTTCACCTTGATGACTTCGGCTTGCCCGGCGACCGCCCACTCGACTTCGTGCGCGATCTGGCCAAGGTTCATTTCCGGCACGATGATGCTGCGGACCTTTTCACCCATGGCGCGGACTTCAAGGTCAGGGAACGGCCACATGGTACGCGGCCGCAGGAAGCAGGTCTTGATGCCTTTTTCCTGGGCCATCAGCATGGCCCGCTTTGCTGAACGAGCGGTGGAACCGTAGGCGAAAACGCCGATCTCGGCATCCTCGTCACCAGCGGTTTCCACCTCGATGATCTCGTCGCGGTAACGTTCCAGCTTGCGGTTGAGCCGGAGCATCTGCTTCTCGATCTCAACCGGATTGTTGGTGGGGAAACCGGTTTCGTCGTGGCAAAGCCCGGTGACATGGAACCGATATCCCGAGCCGAAGGTGGCCATCTCGGGGATGTCGTTGTCGGTGTGGCGGTAGGGGAGGTACTCCTCCGGCGGCACGGTCGGCTTGTGCCGCTCGTAGATCTCCAGTTCCTCGTATTTCGGGAGCCGGATCTTCTCGCTGATATGCCCCACGGTCTCGTCCATCAGCAGGATGACCGGGATGCGAAACTTCTCGGTCAGGCTGAAGGCGCGTACCGTGAGGTCGATGGTCTCGGCCACGCTCTGCGGACACAGGACGATGATCGGATGATCGCCATGAGTTCCCCAGCGCGCCTGCATGACGTCCGACTGCGCGGGCATGGTGGGCAGTCCGGTGCTCGGCCCGCCACGCATGACGTTCACGATCACGCACGGGACCTCGGTGATGCAGGCGTAGCCGATGTTCTCCTGCTTGAGGGAGAACCCCGGACCGCTGGTGGCGGTCATGGACTTGGCTCCCGCCAGGGAGGCGCCGATGATCGCGCCCATGGCGGAGATCTCGTCCTCCATCTGAATGAACTTGCCGCCGCTGGCGGGCAGCTTGGTCGACAACTCCTCGGCGATCTCGGAGGACGGCGTGATGGGATAACCCGCGAAGAACTTGAGCCCGGCCGCGAGAGCCGCCTCGGCGCACGCTTCGTTGCCGGTCATGACCCGGACTCTGTCATCTCTTTTGGTAACTGGCATGGACCAGGATCCTTTCCGCGATCACTTCACGGTGATGGCAAAATCGGGGCAGCGTAGGTCACAGAGTTGACAGCTGGTGCAGGCATCAAGATTGATCACGACTGCGATACCGTTGTCGATTGCCAGAACATCCGTAGGGCAGAATTCGACACAGATTTCGCAACCCTTGCACCGCTCAACGATGATCTCGATCACAGGAGGGGCTTCCTGTTGTGTTTTTTTGCTCACGAGAATCTCCTGTCGAAGCCATTTTCAGGTTGCCGTGGTCAGGCGTGAACTGGACTCCTCAAAATCC
>JAOZUP010000466.1 GCA_029938595.1 Thermoanaerobaculales bacterium
ACGGCAGGCGAGACGCCTGCCCCACAAGGTCGATTGGCGAAGATGAGTTGCTCATGGCGGAATTGACAAAGTATTGGCGGAGTTCTATTATTCGCGGCCATCGCACGGCGACCGGGTGCCGGTGTGCCTGGGAACGCGGGCGGGGTAGAATCATTTCCCTGAAAAATAGATTACGAACGGGTCATCCCTGAGGGAACAGGGAAGGCCAAAATGGAAACGGCGGCGAAGGCCGCATTTGTGAGGACACCATGATCAGCGACATCGAGCGGATCCGGAACATCGGGATCTCGGCCCACATCGATTCGGGCAAGACCACGTTGACCGAGCGGATCCTGTTCTACACCCAGAAAATCCACACGATCCACGACGTCAAGGGCAAGGACGGCGTCGGCGCGACCATGGACCACATGGAGCTGGAGCGGGAACGCGGGATCACGATCACCTCGGCCTCCACCTACGTCGAGTGGAAGGACCACCACATCAACATCATCGACACCCCCGGCCACGTCGACTTCACCATCGAGGTGGAGCGCTCGCTCAGGGTGCTCGACGGCGCGGTGCTGGTTCTGTGCGCGGTGGCCGGAGTGCAGTCGCAGTCGATCACGGTCGACCGCCAGATGCGGCGCTACAAGGTGCCGCGCATTGCCTTTGTCAACAAGTGCGACCGGTCCGGCGCCAACCCCGAACGGGTGGCGCGCGCACTACGCGACAAGCTCGGCCACAACTCGGTGCTGCTGCAGCTCCCGATCGGGCTCGAAGCCGACTTCGAGGGCGTTGTCGATTTGATCGAGATGAAGGCGATCTACTTTCGCGGCGACAATGGCGAGATCATCGAGGAGGGCGAGATCCCGGCCGAGATGATGGAGCGGGCCGAGGCCAAACGCGCCGATTTGCTCGACGCGGCCAGCCTCTTTTCCGACGAGCTGTTGGAGGCCGCCCTCGAGGACCGCGCCACGCCGGAGCTGATCTACGAGGCGGTTCGCCGCGGCACGCTGTCGCTCGATCTGACGCCGGTGATGATGGGCTCGGCCTACAAGAACAAGGGCGTGCAACCGCTGATGGACGCGGTCAACCACTGCCTCCCCTGCCCCACCGACATCCCCATCGAGGCCGTCGACCTCGACAACGACGCCGCGCCCGTGATGCTGTCCTCCGACCCCTCGGCGCAGACCGTGGCCTACGCCTTCAAGCTCGACGAGGGCCGCTACGGCCAGCTCACCTTCCTGCGTGTCTACCAGGGCACGTTGTCTAAGGGCGACACGGTGGTCGAGACCCGTACCCGCAAAAAGACCAAGATCGGCCGCCTGGTGCGGATGCACGCGGACAAGATGGAGGACATCACCGCCGCCCCGGCCGGCGACATCATCGGTCTCTTCGGCATCGACTGCCACACCGGCGACACCTTTGTCTCGAATGGGCCGCGGCTGGCGATGACCTCGATGTATGTGCCCGACCCGGTGATCTCGCTGTCGGTCAATCCGGTGGACTCCAAGGCGCAGGACAATATGTCGAAGGCGCTCAACCGCTTTACCAAGGAGGATCCGACCTTCCGCGTCACCCTCGACCCGGAGAGCAACGAGACCATCATCTCGGGGATGGGCGAGCTCCACCTCGAGGTCTATGTCGAGCGCATGCGGCGCGAGTACTCGGCCGAGGTCGAGACCGGAGCGCCGCAAGTGGCCTACCGCGAGGCACTCTCGCGGCGTGCCGACTTTGACTACGTGCACAAGAAGCAGACCGGCGGCTCGGGCCAGTACGCCAAGGTGGTGGGCTACTTCGAGCCCCTCGCCAAGGGCGAGTACGAATTTGTCAGCGAGATCCGCAGCGGCCGCATCCCGACCGAGTTCATCCCGGCCTGCGACAAGGGCTTCCGCTCGTCGCTGGAGAAGGGCAGTCTGATCGGCTTTCCGATCGTCGGCGTACGCGCGGTACTCACCGACGGTGCCTCGCACGCCGTCGACTCGTCGGACATGGCCTTCCGAACCGCAGCAAGGGCGGCCTTCCGCAAGACCTACCGCGCCGCCAAACCGAGGATCCTCGAGCCGGTGATGAGTGTTTCGGTCGAGGGGCCGACGGAGTTTCAGGGAGTGATTTACAAGTCGCTGATGCAGCGGCGCGGCAACGTGCTCGGATCCACCGAGGACGCCGGCTTCGCCCGCGTGGACGCTGAGGTTCCGCTGGCCGAAATGTTCGGTTACTCGACCGACCTGCGCTCGGCCACCGAGGGCAAGGCCGAGTTCACGATGGAGTTCGCCAAGTACTCGCCGGCGCCGAGAGAGGTCACCGAGGAACTTATGAAAAAATATAAGAGCAAGATGACCGAGGAGGATGAGGCATGACCAATCTGATGATCCAACTGCGCCGCTCGCCAAGAACTCTCCTCGAGCGCGACGGCCATCCGGGCCCGGGCGCCGGCCACCTCGCCCTCGTGATGGCGCGGGCCGGGGTCGGCAAGACCGCTTTCCTCGTCGGGATCGGCATCGACGCTCTGCTGTCGGGCCAGAAGGTACTCCACATCTCGCTCGAGCGCACGGTCGAAAAGATACGTGATTACTACGACGACCTCCTGGTTGAGATGCTGCGGCGCGAGAAGAAGCTCGAGCACCGGGCCGCCCTCCAGCTCGAGCTCGAGCGCCGGCGCCACATCCACACCTACTTCGGGCGCTCGTTCTCGGCCGGTCGCCTGCGGGAGGCTCTGGAGCTGCTTCGTGATGCGATGGATTTCGTACCGGATGTCATCATTCTCGACCGCATGGAGATGGAGGGCTTCGACCCCGCCATCATTGAAGCGGCCAAGAAAATGGCAGGAGACGTCGGTGCCGAGCTGTGGATGGCCTGCCGCACCCACCGCGACGGACCGGCGGCCGCCGAGGGACACCTGCCCGCGCCCGCCGACCGGTTTGAGGACCTGGTCGACACCGCCTTCCGGCTCGACCCGCAGGACGCCAAGGTGCGGCTGCACGTGGCCAAGGACCGCAACAAGATGCTGGCGCAGGACCTCAATGTGGTGCTCGATCCCCGGACGTTGCTGCTGGAGACGAGCGTAGGGGTGAAGCGGTAAACGTTACACGTTTGAACGTTTAACGTTCCCCCCCGATCGGCAGGCGGGACGCCTGCCCCACAAATCGTCCCGGAGTCCTTGTGGTTCAGGGCGCGTTCCAAGCTATTCAGCCA
>JAOZUP010000467.1 GCA_029938595.1 Thermoanaerobaculales bacterium
TCCGAACCACGACTCGAGGACGATGACATTTTTTTTGTCGCCTGGACCGTCGCTCCGGACGGGTCGGGCGAAACCACCGTCATCGAGGCAATTCGTGCGACAGGCGCTCTCCCGTGGCTCAAGGTCGTTCTTGCAACTCCGGCGCCACTGGTGGATCACCTCGGCGCGTTGGAGACCGAGCTTGCGGGACTCGCCGAAATCGCGCGGATCGCCGGTGACGACCTCGTGATCCAGGCCGTGTGGGAGCCCGCGAGCGGCCCTGCGACCGCCAAAGACCGTGGTTACTTGATCAAGCGGGCCGCGGTGGCGGTAACGGGCGCCGCAACCAAGGCCGCATTCACGGTGGGGCCGCTCCCCCGGGATCCCGTGGAACTCGAAGCACTGTACGCCGAGGAGGTCGCTGCCTATCTCGACCTGGTGGCGTTGGCGCCGGGTGAGGGGATCGAGGCGGCAATCGCGTCACTTTCGATCCTCGATCCGGGGAAGCCGGTTGTTCTCGACGCGGTGCCGTGGCCCACGGCCCCGTCGGCGCCGCTGGCCGAGATCGCAGCATCCGCCGCGACCGGAGTAGCGCTGACCTTGATCGAGGCTCCGTCGGCCGTGGTCGACAACCTGGTCGAGCTGAAGGTGGCGGCTCGTGAACTGCGCGGAGGTTTGGTGCACGATCCGTACACCGATCCCACCGGCGCCGGAAGAGCGTGGGCCTTCGTGCGCGAAGACCTCGGCCTGAGGGTGGTGGCTGAACGGGCTGCTGGTGAGCGGCGTTTGCGGTTGGTCTTTTCCGACCCGCTGCTACGTTTACCCGAGATCGTCGATCTGGCGACGGGTGAGGTGCGGCCGGCGACCGGGGTCCGGCGCGCATCCGACTTCGTCGTGGTGGTCGACGACGCCCCGGACGTTGTTCTGATTCGGCTGCACCGACCGAGCGCTGCCGAACTGGAGGGTTTCGACGAGGAAATCGAGGTTGGTGGGGGACGACAGATGCCGGTGGAGGAGATCCTGCGCCGACTGCAGGCGTTCAAGGACGATCAGGATCGTCGTCTCAGTCACTATCAGGCGAAACGGGATTTTCACCTGAGATACCAGGGGCAACAGGGTTCCATCGAAGCCTCATACGCCGGTGAGTTCTTCTTCCGCGACGGGACCTTTGACTGGGTTTGGTCCGAGTTCTATATCGGTGGGGTCAAGTGGCGCTCGCGAAAGATGCCCAAGGTGCCGTTGATCCAACCGGAAAAAGTCGCCTCACTCCCAACCGACATCGAGTTTTCCAAGTACTACGATTTTCGGCTCCGCGGGACCAAAGTCGTCGATGGCCGCGACTGTTGGGTGTTGGACTTCAAGCCCATTGAGGCGGCACCAGGCCGGAGCCTCTACCAGGGCACGGTGTGGGTGGATCGCGAGATCTACGCCCAGGTCCGAACCCGCGCCATTCAGATCGGTCTCGAGGGCGACGTGTTGTCCAATGAGGAGACCTATTACTTCAGCCCCGTCGACGAGGCCGGCCAACCGGCGCCCTGGTCCAACGAGAGCTTTGTCCTCCCTCTGAGAATCTCCGGCCAACAGGTCTTCTCCATCCTCAACGCAACATTCCCCGTGGAGATCGAGAACCGGTTTACCGAGATTCGGATCAACGCGGAGGAATTCGACACAAACCGATCGGCGGCGTTGGCTTCCGATGCGACCATGCTTCGGGATACCGAAGACGGCCTCCGGTATCTGCCCAAGGACAAGTCCGGGCAACGGGTTGTCGAGGAAGACTTCGACTCCAGCCGGCTTTTCCTGGTCGGCGGGGTTTTCTGGGATGAGTCGGTCGAGTACCCGCTGCCTGGCGTGGGGGTCAATTACCTCGATCTCGACTTCATGGACAGTGGCGCGCAGCTCAACGTCTTATTCGCCGGGATCTTCCTGTCGGCCAACATTGCCGATCCGGACTTCCTCGGCAGCCGGTGGAACGCGGGGGCGAACCTCACCGGTCTGTTCTTCAAACGCCACGACGAGCTCTACCGGGAAGGGGCGATCGTCCCCGAGGAGGATGTTCGGCGGCGGAGCGGCACCTTTAACCTCTTTGTGGGCCGGCCGATGGCCAAATTTCTCTCCCTCGAGTTGGCGCTCCGTCTTCGCCATGAGGACTACAGCCGGGCTGATGAAACTGCCGACGAGTTCATCCTGCCACAGGACACCTTGACCACCGTGTTCGAGGCAAGCGTGGATTACAACCGATCGGGTTATCGGGTCTCCCTCGCCGGTGATGTCAACAGTCGACTGAACTGGGAGTACTGGGGGCTGCCGAGCAACACCGAGTACAGCCCCGACCAGAAGGACTATCAACGATGGCAGTTCACCGTCGCCAAGACTTGGTGGTTGCCCAAGTTCCGCAAGATCGGAGTCGTTCTCGAACACCTGGACAGCGCCGACACCGATCGATTCTCCGGCTACGACTTCGGTCTCTTTGGAGACTCAACCGTTGCGGGGTACCAGAGCGGACTCGTTCGCGCGGAGAAGGCCAACGGGATCCACCTCACCGCCGGAGTCAATTATCTTGATCTCATTCGGGTCACTTTTCAAGCCGACGCGGTGTGGGCCACCAACCGTGCAACGGGTCTCGATAACGAGCTTCTCGGTGGGGTCGGCATCGGCGGCACTGTGACCCTGCCGTGGCAGCTGATCATGAACTTCGATGCCGGCTACGCCCTCGTCGGACCGGGTCGCGGAAATATCGCGCTACGAGTTTTCTTCCTCAAACTGTTCCCGGGGAGCTGAGCTGCCGGACGCCAAGGAAGCAAAGGTGGTTTCGGCTCTCGGGCTTTCTCGTGGCCTTCGGTTCGTCGTCCGGTGGGACTCGAGCAGTGTTTTTTGAAACGTGGAGCTGCCGAAATGGCCTAAAATGACGAGGCCCCTACATTTGCGGACGTGGCGCGGCGCGTCATCCCGCAACAGCATTGTCGGCGTTGACTTGCTCTTGGAGCAGGAGGGGCAGCAAATGAAGATATTGAACATCGGCGGTATCGGGCGTAGCTATCCTCACTAATATGCTCTCAAACACAAAATTTCTGAAAGGGTAACCAGATGGGGTAACCAAAAGAAAATGCCTCGCTGGGATACGAGGTTAAGTCACTGATTTTAAATGGTCGGGACGCGGAGATTTGAACTCCGGACCCCCTGAACCCCATTC
>JAOZUP010000468.1 GCA_029938595.1 Thermoanaerobaculales bacterium
GAAAAGCACGACAGATGGCTGCCATTCGCCGTCCGCAGTAGATACCCGGTGAGAAGTCCGGGTTAGGGCATCCGATACCGATAGCGATTGCGATAGCGATAGCGATGACGGGCCCGGTAACAAAGACGGGAACGATCGGCCTGGTGGGCCGCTACTTTTCCTGCTTGTCTCCCTGCATCTTCTCGATATACAGCTTTGCGAACTCGTGGGCGTTGGGAAGTTTGAGCTCCCGCGCGAACTGCTGCGTATGGCCGCGCACGAATACGGTTGCCGGCAGTGCGTCGAAGTCCTCGTTCTCGATCTGCTCGAGGATGGCGACGCCGATCTTCGTTCCACCGGCGATCTGGTGCAGGCTCAGGCCCTGGGAAAGGCGGTGGTGCCGAAGATATGCTCCGGGCTCGGCGGCGGAATCGGGTGCAGGTCCTGAGGGAACCTCGGATTCGGGTGGAGGCAGCCGGACTGGGGAGGGAGAGGCCGCCGCCGACGGTTCGGCGCCCACGATTCGACGGTAGGCCTCGTCGATTCGCTGGACCATGTCAGCCCGCTCATCGTCGTCGAGCAGATTGTAGGTGGCCAGCGCAGTGGGTTCGTAGAGCGCTTTACGGTGGTGGTAGGCCTGTCGAACGCGAGGTATCTCGGTGTTCGGCTCGAGGCCGAGGACCTCCCAGTCTTCGGGGCGGACCTTCATGCGCTTCTTTCCCGGGCGTAGGTCAGCTTGTCTACTACCCCGTGCAACGCTGTCACGAACGGTATCTGTGGGAAGAACTCGGTTGCCGGGCGCTGCTCGATCACCGATCGCACAACCACCTGATCGTTGGGGAGGCCGCCGAGCAACTGCATTCGGACGCCGAAGTACTCGCGACAGGCGGTGACCATGTCCTCGCCCAACTGCTGATGCCGCGGGTTATCGACACGGTTGACGATGAGTGCGGGTCTGAATTCGCTCGCTTCGGCGGCCAAAGCTGCGCCGGCCTCGGGATCGACCGCCCACACGCGTGAAATGAGGTCTCGCGGAGTGCGAACATTTTTTCGTTGACTCCCTTTCATGACCTCCTCGATGGCTGCCCGGACCTGGGTCCTGGGCTCCGCGCGCTTGAGCTTGCGGAAAAACGCGGCCTTGAGGAAGTGATAGGCGTTCTCGACCGAAGTGGGTTCCGGAACGACCACCAGAATCCCTTTTCGCGCGACCAGGAAGAAATCGAGGACGTTGAACGCGCTGCCGGCGCCGAGGTCGAGCACCACGTGGTCCGCGTCGAGGGTGTTGATGTGGCGGAGGATCTTGCCCTTTTGGCTGAAATTCGGGTTGGCCATGTCGACCAGTGCCCGGGCGCCGCTCACCAACCACAGGTTGTCGACCTGAGTCGGCGTCATCACGTCCGAGAGATTCGGTACTTTTTTCGAGATGAAGTCGGAAAGGCTGGTCTTCGGGTTCGGTACTCCGAGAAGGGTGTGGAGATTTGCACCGCCGAGATCCGCATCAACGAGGACGACCCGATTGCCGGCTCGAGAGAGGGTGGCGGCGAGATTGGTGGCGATGACAGACTTGCCCACGCCCCCCTTACCGCCTCCGATGGCCCAGATGCGAGGACCATTCGGGACGGATGTGTTGAGCTCCTCGTTCATGTCTCAGAGCTGACTTCGACGGCTAGGCGCCGAACATTTCCAGCCACAACAAGAAGCTGGTTTAGACCCGGGGGATTTTGTGACCGTGGTCATCGAAAGCATGGTAACACTGCGGGAATCTACTCGTGTTACCAGGTGTTTACTCGACCATACACGGACAGACCCACGGCCTGCCCCGTATACAGAGCAGCAGGTCGAGTTGGGGAACGGCACACGAATCGCGTTCAACCTTTATTGGATTCGCGCGTCTGACGGAGAGAGATGAAGAGCTTCAGGAGAAAACGAACCCCCCATTCCGGCGGCGCCACTCACCGCCGGAGCCCTCGCGGTGAACTGCCGCTGTATTCGGCCAACCTTTGCAGCCCGATCTTTGTCGAGTCCTGGAACGGCGGTTCGCCGCTGAATTGGGTCGAGTTCATGGGTCGCTGGGAGATCACCCGCGCCGACCGAAAAAATAACGAATCCGACGACTGAACACGACGCGTCCGTAATCCTCCGGATGGCAGCCGGGACGGCTGCCCCACAAAACATCCCGGAGCTCTTGTGGGGCAGGCGTCTCGCCTGCCGGGCGGAAAATCCGAAATCCGAAATTCCGCGTGGCGGGTTGGTGGGTGGGACTCAAAACTAAAAACTGAACATGGCATGAAGTTTGCTCTTTTTTGGCATGATGCGCCCGGGACGGTGCGTATACTTCAGCGAGGAGCGAAGCGACTCATGCGGATTCAGACACGGCTTTTCCTTGGTACCGCGGCACTGGTGCTTGCCCTGATGGGCGTGCAGTGGTGGATCTACTCCCGCCAGCTCCGATCCATCGAGGGGGACCTCGGCCGGGTGGCGACGACGGTGGGGCGCGAGCTCCTCAGCGGGGATCTCAACGTGTTCTTCGACGAAATCGATTCCGACGCCGAGGCTCACGCTGCTTTTACCTGGGTGACCGGGGACAGGATCCCGGCCACCGACGAGGGAACGAAGAGGCGTATGGAAGCCCCGGTCGTCCTAGTCCCCGAGGGAGCGAAGGTGGAGGTCAGACATTTCGTTGAAAAGAGGATCGTCACGGCGGGGGAGGGATCCGAACCCAAGACAGTTGTCGAAGAAGAGCACAAGTTTGAAATCGGATCGGAGGTCGGCGAGAAGGCAGTCGAGTCGATCGGCGAAGATCATGAACGGCTGGTGGAGGCGTTCCTGGGCGATCCGGTCAGGATCAAGCGGTTGACGGTTGCCGTGGAAGGGGAGGCGGTCGACGGCGAGAAATTCCTGGTGGTTCGTGAGCACGACCGCCATCTGCGGAAAATCCCTATTCCCGTTTCTCCCACCGTTGAGAGAGTGCAGGCGACCATGAAGAGATCCGCCGCGGTTGGTGGGATGCTCCTGGTTGTCGGTCTCGTCGGGTCGGCCGTCCTGTCGCGGAGGCTCACCCGACCGTTGCGCGAGCTAGTGGACGGGGCGGAAGCGCTTGGCCACGGTGATCTCGGCGTTCAGGTGCCGGTCTCCGCGGTGGGCGAGGTCGGAGATCTCCAGCGGTCGTTCAACCGCATGTCTGAAAGAT
>JAOZUP010000469.1 GCA_029938595.1 Thermoanaerobaculales bacterium
TCGAGCGTGAGCTCATCGGGCGGCACGTCGTCGGGAACGGATGCGCGCAGCTCGCTGTCGCCGATCTGCAGATAGGGTCCGTAACGACCAACGCGCACGGCGACCCTTTCGCCGTCCTTGGTCTGGCCGATGGTGATTCGCGACGCCTCGCGGGGGTCGATGTCATCGCTCGTGGCGACCAAGCCATGGAGGCCCATGCGCATGATTTGGCGGCGTCCGTTGTCGGGGTCCGAAATGCCGAAGTAGAAGTCGTGCAGCCACGGTGCGGCCTCATGCTCGCCGCGGGCGATGCCGTCGAGCTCGTCCTCCATGCGGGCGGTGAAGTCGTAGTCCACCAGATCGGGCAGATTACGTTCGAGCAATCGCACCACCGCGAAGGCAGTGAAGGTGGGCACCAGCGCCTGCCCCTTGTGCCACACGTAGCCGCGGTCCTGGATGGTCTGAATGATGGATGCGTAGGTCGAGGGGCGGCCGATACCGCGCGCCTCGAGCTCTTTGACCAGGCTCGCCTCGGTGTAGCGCGCGGGTGGTTGGGTGTTGTGGCTGGTGGGCTCCAGTCCCTCGACTGTCAGGCCCTGACCTCGGGTCAGCTTGGGCAGGATCTTCTCCTGGTCGGGGACCTCGGCTTTGGGGTCATCTGAGCCGGCGACGTATGCGCGGAGGAAGCCGGCGAAGGTGATGACCTTGCCCGAGGTGGTGAAGGTCGCGATTCCCTGCTCTTCAGTGGGCGCCTCGATCCGGACCTGGGTGCGGACCCCGGCGGCGTCCTTCATCTGCGAGGCAAGGGTGCGCTTCCAGATCAGCTCGTAGAGCTTCATCTGGTCGGCATCGAGCTTTGATTCCAGTTCGCCCGGAGTGCGAAAGCGCCGACCTGCGGGCCGAATCGCTTCGTGGGCCTCTTGTGCGCTCTTCGACTTCGAGCGATAGACCCGCGGTTGATCTGGCAGATACTTGACGCCGTAGAGCTCCTCCACCTGGTGGCGAGCAGCCCAGAGGGCCTCACCGGACAGGGTCAGGGAGTCGGTCCGCATGTAGGTGATGTAACCGTTCTCATAGAGGCTCTGTGCGGTGCGCATGGTGCGTCTGGCGTTGAAGCGCAGCTTGCGTCCTGCTTCCTGTTGCAGGGTCGAGGTCATAAAGGGCGGGTAGGGGCGGTTGGTGAAGGGCTTCTCGGTGACGTCGGCGACCTCGAACAGCGCGTCCGCGAGCTCGGACGCCAACGCCTTCGCCTCTCCGCTGTCGAGCACCAGCGCCTTGCTTTTGAGCTCGCCGGTCTCCTGGTCGAAATCTTTGCCGACAGCGACCTTACGGCCGTCGAGCTCGGCCAGGCGAGCGCTGAAGCTGCGCTGTTCCTCCTCGCCTTTGAGCGTCGCCTCGATGCCGCAGAATGCCGACTCCACAAAGCGCATGCGCGCTTCCTCGCGGGTGACGATGAGACGGGTGGCGACTGACTGCACGCGTCCGGCCGACAGCTTTGGCCTCAGCTTGCGCCACAGCACCGGCGATACCTCGTAACCCACCAGCCGGTCCAGGATACGCCGGGTCTCCTGCGCGGCGACCAATCGCTTGTCGATATCACGCGGCTCAGCGAGGGCGGTGTCGATGGCACGGTTGGTGATCTCGTGAAAGACCAGGCGTTTGACGGGCACCTCGGGTTTCAGCACCTCGACCAAGTGCCAGGCTATAGCCTCGCCTTCGCGATCCTCGTCAGTGGCCAGGTAGAGCTCAGAGGCCTGCTTGAGCTTCGCCTTGAGCTTCTTGACTTGTTCCTTCTTGGATTTGGGCACGATATAGAGGGGTGCGAAGTCGTTGTCGACGTCGATACCCAGCCGCGCCCACGACTCCTTCTTGTACTTCTTCGGAATCTCGGCCGCGGACGGCGGCAAGTCGCGGATGTGTCCGATCGAGGACTCCACCACGTAGTCCGACCCCAGGAACCTGGAGATGGTCCTCGCCTTCGCGGGTGACTCGACAATGATCAGGGGCTTTGCGTCCGCCATGCGGCCCATAGGAGAACGGAGCCGAACGCCATTGTCAAGCAGAAGATTATTAACCGACGATCTCTCCAGCCCTCCCAGAAGCTGAGATTGATGCCCCACAACCCCTTCGAAATCTTGGGTTTTTGTGGAATGGACGGAAAATCCGAAATCCGAATTCCGAAATCCGAAATTCCGGCCCAGGTGGTATCATCTGCCGACGTTGCGGCCGTGCGCTGTGGCGGATCCCGATGACGAGGAGTTGAGATGGGACCGTGGCTCGTTGAAGTGACAGACCGCCCGTCGCTCGAGGTCTGGCTCGGGGGTGGGCCTCCGGATCGTGCGGGGGGCACGGTGATGTTCGTCCGCGGTGATGAGCCGTTGATTCGCGGATTTTTGCCCAATGCGCTCGACGCGGCAAAGTTCGAGAAGGACCGCGTCGTGGTCTGGGTCAAGAACCCAGTTCTCTTTATTGAAGGCGAGGAACGAGAGCTCTTTGGCGAAGGTGACGAGATCCTGGCCGCGGTCCTCGGCCCGGCCGGGGCGGTGGGCGGCTGGGTCACCCCAGACCGCGTGCGGGTCCAGGATGCAGCCTTCGCCTTTGCCGAAGCGGAGGAATTCTGTGCCTGAGGTCGAGATTCCCAAGAAGTACAAGCACATCGAGGTCGAGGAGAAGTGGCGGCAACGCTGGGAGGAGTGGGGCATCTACCGATGGGACCCCACCGTTCCTCGCGATCAGACCTTCGTGGTCGACACCCCGCCGCCGACGGTCTCCGGCTCGCTGCACGTGGGTCACGTTTTCAGCTACACCCACGAGGACCTGCTGGTGCGCTACCAGCGGATGATCGGCAAGAACATCGCCTTTCCGATGGGCTGGGACGACAACGGGTTGCCCACCGAACGCCGGGTGCAGAACCTGCTCGGTATCCGTTGCAACCCCCACCTGCCCTACGACCCCGACTGGAAGCCGGACCCCAAAGGCGGCAAGCGCAAGGAGATCGAGGAGGTCTCACGCCGTAACTTCATCGAGGCGTGCAGCTTGATCACGGCCGAGGACGAGAAGGCGTTCGAACACCTGTGGCGCCATCTCGGGCTGTCCCTCGATTGGTCCGAGCAGTACGCCACCATCGACGACCATTGCCGGAAGATCTCGCAGCTCAGCTTCCTCGACCTGGTGGAGAAGGGACAGGTCT
>JAOZUP010000470.1 GCA_029938595.1 Thermoanaerobaculales bacterium
GGGACGTTTCGACCGCGATCACCACCTTGAAGGCAATGGCGCCCTACGGCATCGAATTCTGTGAGCAGCCGGTGCCGGTCTGGGACGAGCGTGGGATGAAAGTGGTGCGCGGGCGCTCCCCGATCGCCATCATGGCCGACGAGAGCGTTGCCGATCATCGGGATGCCTTCCGGCTCGCCGCCGCCGGCGCGTGCGACTACCTCAACATCAAGCTCGCCAAGTCAGGTGGGCTGAGCATCGGGCTCAAGATCGACGCCATCGCCGAGGCGGCGGGAATGCGATGCATGCTGGGTTGCATGGAGGAGACGCGGCTCGGCCTGACCGCCGCCGCCCACCTGGCGGCAGCGCGGCCCAACATCGCCTTTCTTGACCTCGACGGCTGCTTCTTTCTGGCCGAGGACCCGGTGACTGGGGGCATTACCTATGACGGTGGCTCGATCACCTTGCCTGAAAGCCCGGGGCTCGGCGCCGACATTCCTGCGGAGTACCTCGAAAACCTCGTGAGTATTTCGATTACCTGAGATGGCTGCAGGAGGTTTGATGAACACGTCGCGAGCGATCGACGCGCTCTTTCACGATTGGAGCGCCCCCAACGGACCCGGCGGCACCGTGGCAGTGCTGCGCCGAGGCGAGGTGATCCACCGTCGCGGTTATGGTCTGGCGGATCTCGAAAAACGAGTCCCGTGGGATGCGGGCTCGCTGTACCCGATCATGTCCGTCAGCAAGCAGTTCACCGCGGCCTGCATTCTCATGCTGGAGGAGCAGGGTAAGCTGAGCCTCGATGACGATGTCCACGTGCACCTTCCCGACCTGCCGGACTACGGTCTCACCCTGACCCTCCGTCACCTGTGCACCAATACCAGTGGACTGCGGGACTACCCGGCCCTCGGCGTCTTCGCCGGATCGCGGGTTGAAGGAGGCTACGGGTTCGAGCCGGCCCAGCAGCTCATCTACGGGCAACGCACCCTCCAGTTCCCGCCGGGCGAGAAGTATGTCTACAGCAACTCGAACTTCTTCCTCCTGGCGATGATCATCGAAAAACTCTCGAATCTAGAGCTGGGTGAGGTATACCGCGAGTGGATCTTCGAGCCCCTGGGCATGGGACGCAGCCTTCTGGTTTCAGATATGCGGGACGCGCCAGAGGAGATCGTCGCGGCCTATCTCGGGGATGCCGAGAGTGGCTTTTCGCACTGGTCATGCCCGTGTTTCAGCTTTGGCGATGGTGGAATCCTCAGCACCCTCGATGACATGCTGCGGTGGGAGAAAGCCCTCGACGAGGATCGCCTGGGCTTCCAGGGTTTGGTTGAGCGGCTTGAGGCGCCCATGCGCCTGAACGATGGCGCCCTCGCTAGCTATGCAATGGGCATCGAGGCCGGCACACGTCGCGGCGTCGAGTGGCGGGGGCACGGAGGCGGCTGGAAGGCCTACAAGTGCTTCCGGCTCCGTGTCCCTGAGAAGAGACTTTCGGTGGTTGTCTTCGCGAATCGAATGGCTGACACCGAGAAGCTCACGCTTGCGGTGGCCGATCTCTTTCTCGCCGAACCCATCCGAGGGTTTTCAGGCGAGTACTACAGCTCTGAGCTGGAAACGACCTATCGCTTCCACGAGGAGGGGGGCGTGCTGTCGTTTGGCTGCTCGGGTCCTCTCGGCGAGCTCACAGATGTCCCCCTCGTCCACGACGAGGGAGATCTCTTCCGTCCCGGCGAGGCCGCGCGGGCGCGCTGGGAGCTCGAGCCGGACACCACCTTCGCATTTGAACGAGATGAGGCCGGGGAAATCCGTGCGCTCATCGTCGGCACCGAGTGGGCCTATGGCCTGCGTTTCGAAAGGATAAAATGATGGATATAAGACGTGTATTTCTGGCGGTGGTCGTTGCCCTGATGATCTCCGGTTGTGGTGGTGACCCACCAGAACGGCATCAGGGTCCCGAGGCAATAGAGGCCGGCCTCGATGAGATCATGGCAAACCTGGTTGATGGCCAGTACTTCGATTCCGAGTGGCAGGGGAAGAGCGCGGTTCTGAAAATCGACCGATCGACCGATGATTTTCATTACGAGAAAGCCGTAGGCACGGCAAACTATGGCTCCGAGGCGGCGATGACTGTTGATCATCAATTCATGATCTCCAGCATCACCAAGACATTTGTCGCGACACTGGTGCTTCAGCTCTGGGAAGAGGGCGCCTTCGGTGAGAACGGGCTGGACTCCACGCTGTCCGAGCTTGGTCTGTTTGACCCTGCCGTGCTCGAGGTGCTGCACGTGTACGAGGGCGTGACTTACGGGCCGGATATCACCCTGCGGCAACTCCTGACTCATTACACCGGTTTGGGTACAGGCTGGGCCGGGCTGATACCGGATGGCGTCACGGGTCTGGGGGATATATTCACCGGTCATTTCGAGTGCTATCTCGATCCGGACTGTGACACCGATTCCCTGGGGACCAGCAGGACCTGGGCGCGGTGGGACCCCGCGCGGCCTTTCGACGCCGATGCAGGTTTGTTCAACAACTTCATCAGCGCACAACGCCAGGCCTCAACGGCGGTCGCGAAGCCGGGTGAAATGCACACATACCGTGATCTCAACTTCTGGATTCTGGCCATTGTGGTGCAGGAGCTGACGGACCAGCCACTCTACAAAGCGTTCCGCGAGAGGATTTTCGATCCTCTGGGTATGGACAACACCTACATGAACTACACGCAGGATCCGGAGGAGGATGCACACCGGGTTGCGTTGTCGGACTTCTATGCCGGCGATGTGCCGGTCATTACCTCGGGCTTCAACTTCTCAATGGACTGGGCCGGCGGGGGACTCGCGACGACGGTCGAGGAGCTTTCCCGCTTTCACAGGGCGCTGATCGACGGCCGGCTCTTCGAGCATCCGGAGACCTATGACGAAATGCGAAAATGGAACGGCGAACCGCTGGTTGAGGAGGGCTACACCGAGCACGTCGGTCTCGGATATTTCACGACGGATGTCGCCGGCGTACCGCTTGAGGGACACACCGGGTTCATGGGGGCATTCATGTTCCATGACGCCGATACCGATACGCTCTTGAGCGGTACCATCAACAAGATCCCCGACGAGATCTTCTTCGTGATCATTGGCGACATTCTTCGGGTTTTGGACGGACAGACAGTGGTTCATTCATCGAC
>JAOZUP010000471.1 GCA_029938595.1 Thermoanaerobaculales bacterium
GTGTCCTCTCTGTGCCTCTGTGGTTCTTCGGGTGCGTGGCCGGCAAATCCGAAATTCGAAATTCGAAATTCGAAATCCCGAATCGCGACCTGTCAGCTTGCGGGCTAACAACGAACGGGCTAATATTCGGGCTCGCCGCTTTTGCGCGGCACCGGGAGATGTGCATGACGGATCGAGAGGACGGCATTTTTATCACCGTGGACGAGGCGCTGGTGCGTATGGCCCGCGGCGAGCAGATCATCGTGGTTGACGACGAGGACCGCGAGAACGAGGGTGATCTCATCCTTGCCGCCGACAAGGTGACGCCGGAGGCGATCAACTTCATGGCCCGGTTTGGCCGGGGCCTGGTCTGTGTTTCGTTGACCCCGAGCCGTTGTGACGAGCTCGAGCTACCGCTGATGGTGGAGAAGAATACCTCCACCCACGGAACCGCTTTTACGGTCAGTGTCGAGGTCAAGGAGGGGACGACCACCGGTATCTCGGCCCACGACCGGGCGGCGACGGTACGGGCGTTGGTCGACGAAAAGACGAGGCCGGACGACCTCCAAATGCCCGGGCACACGTTTCCTCTGCGGGCGCGCAGTGGCGGCGTGCTCAAGCGGGCCGGCCACACCGAGGCGTCGGTCGATCTCGCGAGGATGGCTGGACTCACACCGGCGGGCGTACTGTGCGAGATCATGGACGACGACGGTCAGATGGCCCGCCTTCCGCGGCTCCGGGAGGTTGCACGGGAGCATGGACTCGGAATTCTCACGGTGGCGGATCTCATCGCCTTCCGGATGCGGACTGAGAAACTGGTCGAACGAATTGCGGGACCCGCCCTGCCGACCGAGGCGGGGGACTTCCGCATCTACGGTTACCGCAACCGGGTCTCCGGCGAGGAACATATCGCGCTGGTGATGGGCGAGATCGACTCGTCGGAGCCGGTGCTCGTGCGGGTCCACTCGCAGTGTCTCACCGGCGATGTTTTCGGTTCCCGTCGCTGCGACTGTGGCGACCAACTTGACGCTGCGATGCACCGAATTGCGGAGGAAGGCTCGGGGATTCTCCTCTATTTGCTCCAGGAGGGGCGCGGAATCGGTCTGTTCAACAAGCTGCGTGCATACGAGCTCCAGGACAAGGGAGAGGATACGGTCGAGGCAAACCTCCACCTCGGTTTCAAGCCCGATCCGCGCGATTATGGAACCGGTGCCCAAATTTTGGTAGATCTCGGTGTGCGGCGGTTGCGGCTCATGACCAACAACCCGAAAAAATACACTGCGCTGCGCGGATTCGGTCTGGAAATTGCCGAGCGGGTACCCCTGGAGGTGCCGCCGACCGACAGCAGCCGGTCGTACCTCGAAACGAAAAAGCTCAAAATGGGGCATCTGCTGAAGATGGTGTAGGGCTGATGGGCGGGGATAGTGATCAGTCATCAGTGATCAGTGATCGGTTCGGAACGCCGCCTCATTTTCTACTGATCACTGATTACTGATCACTTTTCCGACAGAACTTTGGTACTGATATGACGACCTACCCCCTCCCCGACCTCAGCGCGTTGGTGCGCGAGCTGGACCGCGATGCTCCAGGTGTCGCAGTGGGTGGGGTCGATGCCGGGGCCCGTTCACTGGCGGTGGCTGCCCTCGCCGCTCATGGTTGGCCGCAGGGACTGGCGCTCATCGTGGTACCGCACGTGACGGATGCGGAGGATCTGGCGGCGGGGCTGGGTCTGCTCGCACCCGGTATCAGAACCGCCGTCGCGCCGGCCGAGCTTGCCGGTCCGTACCTCGGCGCCGAGCCTCCTCTGGCCGCGCGGTTGCAGGCTGTGCAAGGGCTTCACCGGGTGGCGGGGGGCGAAGTGGATGTCGTGGTTGTGCCGGCGCGGGTCCTGTCATCGCCCATACCGGCGCCTCACGAAATTTCGGATGCTGCGCACGACCTCGAGCTCGGGCAGCACGTCGATCCAATCGCCTTGTCGGCCCGTCTTTCAGCGGCCGGCTACAACCGCGTCGACCTTGTGGAGGAGGCTGGGGAGTTCGCGATGCGTGGATGGGTGGTTGATCTCCACCCTGGCGGGGAGACGGGTCTGCGTGTGCAGCTCGATGACGACAGGGTGGAGTCGATCAGAGCCTTCGACCCAGCCACACAGCGGAGCTGCGGCGAAGAGGTCGAGCGTGTCACGGTGCTTCCCCTCAACCCCTTCCCGGCGGAGCCGGATCGTCTTCTCGAGACGGCCGCAGAGCTCGAGAGTGAGTTTCCTGCATTGGCGGCGCACCTCGTGGAGGGTACCGAAAGACGCCTGTGGTGGGGTGCGCTTCACCTTGCGGGCGAGTCGATGAGCTGGCTCGATCTCGCGGATCAGATAGTGGTCTGCGAACGTGACGAGGTTCTGGGCGAGGTTGGTCGGTGGTGGACGGTCCAGGAACGGGAGTGGCAGGGCCTCTGCCGTCGCTCCATGGATCTTCCGCCACCCCAGCGCCTGTTGCGGACACCGGAGCAGCTCCGCCCCCTGATCGAAGGTGCCTCGCTGCGTTTGGAAAGCCTTGAGTTGGTGGATGGCTCGACGACCTGGCGGCGCCTTTCCACCCACCCCGCGGAGAGCTTTGTCCGTCGCCTGCCTGATCTCGTCCCGACGCTTCGGGCGCGACGTGGGGAGGATGTGGCGCAGGTCCTGGTGGCGGCCACCGCGGGCGAGGTCAGACGCCTCAGCCATCTGCTGCGCGAAGGGGGGATCGAGCCGGTCGCGGCGCCGCCGTCCGCCGGCGAGGTGGCAATCGTCGAAGGCGGGCCGCAGCGGGGGTTTGTGTGGGACGGCGGGCTCGCGGTGTATGGGCGTCGAGATCTCACAGCCGCCCCAACGCCGAGGCGGCGGCGCTCCGGAAAGGGGGCCTTCGCATCGGATCTACGCGATCTCCGCCCTGGAGATCTGGTCGTACACATGGACCACGGCATCGGGCGTTTTTCAGGCTTCAGACGGGTGGAGGTAGAAGGCCGAGAGCTCGAGATGTTGGCCCTCGCCTACCACGGCGGTGACTCGCTGCTGGTGCCGGTCGAGCGGGCGGATCTAATTCAGAAATTTGCCGGCGGCGATGCTGACGTTAATCCCAAGCTTGATCGCCTGGGTGGAGGTACCTGGCGAAGGCGCAAGGCGCGGGTCAAGAAAGCGGTGCG